>CAZOAX010000247.1:3296-3841 GCA_964577735.1 uncultured bacterium | reverse complement strand
GCCCAAGATCTCTTCTGCTTCTGTATTATAAAGCACGTCGATGTTTGGATGGCTGAAAACAGCATTTTGGTGGAATTTTGAAGCAGCAAACTTATCGCCACGATTGAGGATTGTGATTTTTTTAGCCTGATCTGCGATGTAGATCGCTTCTTGCAGGGCCGCATGTCCAGCACCGATAACAGCGACATTTTTATCAGTATAGTTTGTCATTTTGCAGAAAGTGGCTGCGATAACGCCTTTACCTCTTAGAGCTTGTTCACTTGGCAGATTGAGCCATCTTTTTGTCGTTCCGGATGCGATGATCACAGATTCTGCATAGACTGTTTTACCGCTTGTAAATTCGATCCTGAATGGTTTGTTGAGTAGATCTACTTCTTTAACAGATTCTTCAACGAATCTTGCGCCAAACTGTTCGGCCTGCAATCTGAAATTATGCATCAGCTCAACACCTTCGATGTTATTTAATGATCCCGGATAGTTGTCGATCTCATGGATCAAGGCCATTTGTGCATTGCAGTCAGTGTCTTGGATCACAAGTGGCTCAA
>CAZOAX010000247.1:0-3286 GCA_964577735.1 uncultured bacterium | reverse complement strand
GCTGCAAAAATAGCTGCAGAAGAACCTGCTGCGCCAGCACCAATGATGACCATTTTTTCAATTTCAGCATTTGCGATGCCAGAAAAACAAAGAATAATAAGTAAAAGGTATTTCATTAAGATCTCCAATTAATATGATAAGGATTTGTTTGGTCTTCAGCCTCTTTTGGGCCCCAATCACCGGATTTGTAGGGCAGGACTGCTTTAGTTGACTCTAAAATAGGTGTAAGCAAGCTCCAAGTGGCAAGTACTTCGTCGATTGTGACAAAATAGCTTCGGTCGCCTTTGATAGCGGCGAGGATTAAATTCTCATAAGCTTCTCTTGCAAAAGAGGGGTCTTGTGCAATCGGATAGATTTCATTGTTGATGTAGATTTTAGGATCAGGCTGGATAACGATCCTGATTTTATCGTTATTTTTCATATTGAATACAACTTCAGTCGATTGAAAGGGGAGTCGCTTACCGGAACTGATAAAAATCGGGACATTCTTCCAACGTGGATTATCGATATCAAGCTTCAGTTGCACAAAGGTTTCGATTTGCGATGAAGCAGGCACACCGGCTTCTTCCAGATAACCGACGACTGGTTTTCCCTCTATCATTCCAGATGTGTATTGCCCACGGATTGCCTCCTCGATAGGAGCGATGGAATAAAGAAGTTTTGCTTTTTCTTTCAGGATATCTTCTGCTTTGAGACTCAAAGGGGGTTCCATGAGCGCTAACGCTAGAACTTGCATCGCATGATTCTGGATTACATCGCGAAGGTGGCCTGTATTTTCATAAAAATTGGCCCTTGTGCCGATTCCGATTGTTTCGCTGATCGCAATTTGAACTGAGCTGACATGTTCTGCATTTAAAAGAGACTCATATTGTCCATCTTCAAATCTAAATTTCAAGAGTTTATGCACCCCTTCTTTCCCAAGATAGTGGTCCATCCGGTAGATTTGCGTTTCTTTCAGGTACTGAGAAATTTCAGCTTGCAATGCGATACTTGAATCAAGGTCACGGCCAAATGGTTTTTCAATCACAACGCGCGAGAGATCATTAATGAGGCCGCTTTTATAGAGGTTAGCAATAATGACGGAAAAATAGGCACTATCTGTGGCTAGATAAAAAAGGCAATCCTGGTCTTTTAATTGTTCTTTTAGCGTTAAATAATCGCTTAACTCGCTAAAATCTGCTTTTTGATAGACGATCGTATTTTTGAAAGTGTCCCAGTAAGAATCGGGCTTAACGGATGAAAACTTTTCAAGTGAGATCAAAACTGAATTTTGGAACTCCTCACTAGTTAAATCACGACGCCCGATACTTAGGATCGAAAGGTCTGCCGGAATCTCTTTTTCTAACGATAGGTGGTAAAGAGCGGGGTACAGTTTACGGGCAGCCAGATCGCCCGTCGCGCCAAACATCACAACGGTGGAACAAAACCCACTGGTCGTGAATAATTTGAGGCAAATTACAGAAATGAATAATAGCAGACTAGTAAAAGTTAATAGTTTCTTCATTTTGCTCACTTTATAAAAAAATTTAATTTATTATATCAGTATTAATTTAAAATATCAATAATTGATTTTTATGAGTTTAAATGGTTAAATTGCCGTAGTAAACTTTTAACAAGCTGCCAACTGTCAGAGAAGAAAATGAATTCCATGCTATTATTAAGAATGTTTCAACCAAGCCTGCTCGTGAAGACTCCGTTCGTTTTCATTTTATCCGAAGGTAAAACTAAAATTTAGTGGCCGTGGACCAAAAAAAGGGAAAGATCAAGCCGAAAAGCTCGGATAAAGCCTGAAACAGGCAGGTAAATTTTCAGCCATTTTTTGCTCACCTGAAAAACGAGCAGAAGAAAGAACTGCCAACAGAAGAAGAAACGCTGAGCTAAGTCTTTGATCGTGTACTTGAATTTATGGGAAATACCGCTAAAAATGACACTTTACGTGGACAGGAAGTGATCGTCATTGCTCATACGCCTATCCTTAAAGCAATCTTTTCTGCCGCCATCGCCTCTGAATTCGGATCTGATCTGGAATATTACTGGTATGACTTCAGCAATGGCGCTAAGGTGATGGTAGACGTCGATCCATCAGGCGATATGTCACTTGCCGGTGAAGAAGGGATCAGCTTCAGAGCCACCCAAAAATACAAAAAAACCGGTTAAGCAACTGGTTTTTTTCAATATCCTTATTTATTCCTCTCGGCTAGAATAATGATATAACCAGTTGTAATGCTTATGCAGAAAAAAAACGAAATCATTCCATTCAATCAAATTGTTAAATATTGCAAAGATCATCCATCCATTGCAAGACTTTCTCTATTTGGATCGGCTTTATCTGATACATTACGACAAGACAGTGACATTGATCTTCTGGTAGAGTTTGAGCCAGATCAAACTCCTTCGCTGTTTACGATCATTACTATGGAAGATGAGTTAGCATCGCTTATTGGAAGAAAAACTGATTTGCGTACTGCCCAGGATTTAAGCAAATATTTTCGTGATGAAGTTGTATCCTCAGCACAAGAGCTTTATGTCAAATCGTGATTTAATTCGGTTCCAGCATATGCTAGATTCGGCACAAGCAGCATTAGATCATCTTGCAAATAAAAATCGCAAAGATCTAGACAGTGATCGCTTATTGATCAATGGGGTCATTCGAGAGTTGGAAATTCTTGGAGAGGCTGCATCTCAAGTTACACCAGAAACTAGATCACAATATAATTCATTGCCTTGGCGTCAGATGATAGGTATGCGTAATAGATTGATTCATGCTTATTTTGATGTCGATCATCAGGCTGTCTGGCTTGTTGTCAAAGACCACTTGCCCTCTCTGGTTAAAGATCTGCAGTCAATAATACAGGCTTTAGATTCATAGGATATTTAGCCAGTATCGTGTGTGACGAAGGAGTCCTGTTTTTTTCAGGGCGCCTTTCTCTACAAGATCGTTTAAATCACGGGTAGCAGTGGCTTTAGAGGTTTTTGTGATACTGATATAGTTTTCTGCACTCAAACCGCCACTAAAGCCATTTAAGCCCTCCGCAAAGATCCTTAAAAGAACTTTTTCTTGTCGAACATTGATATGGCCTGAAAGACGGCTAAGGAGTTTGGCTTTTCCGATGAGAAATTCAAGTAGTGCGATCGATTCACTTTGCGCTTCCAGGATTGCCTGAGAAAAGAAATTTACAAATTTATCGACCTGCAATGTGCGATTGCAATGGCCGAGTTCTTCATAATATTGCTTTTTCTTTTTTTCAAGAATTCTGGATACAGCAAGTAATACCGGCTTTCCTAG
>CAZOAX010000246.1:0-3877 GCA_964577735.1 uncultured bacterium | reverse complement strand
ACGGCGCCGGAAAATCCACCCTTGCTAAAGTGCTTGCGGGCCATCCTTCCTATGAGATCACCAAAGGAGAGATCTGGTTCAAGGGGCAGAATCTACTAGACCTTGATCCCGATGCAAGAGCACATCTTGGGCTTTTTATGAGCTTCCAGTACCCTGTCGAAATTCATGGAGTCAGCAATGTACAATTTATGCAACTGGCTTACAATACTTTGAGAAAAGCCCATCAACAACCTGTTTTAAGCGATGCTGAATTCCTCCGTCTTTTGGATGAAAAAATGGAAATGATCGAGATCAGGCAGGAATTTAAAGAGCGGAACCTGAACGAAGGGTTCTCCGGCGGCGAAAAGAAAAGAAATGAAATTTTACAGATGGCGATCCTGAACCCTGATCTTGCCATTTTGGATGAAACGGACTCAGGGCTTGATATCGACGCGATGCGCATTGTGGCCAAAGGCGTCAATAGCTTTATGAACCCTGAAAAAGGGCTCATCCTCATCACACACTATCAGAGACTTCTAGACTACATCAAACCTCAATTTGTGCACGTGATGATGGATGGCAAAATCGTTAAATCCGGTGGCCCGGAACTTGCCCTTCAGCTTGAAGAAAGAGGGTATGATTGGCTTGAGGGTGGGAAATGACCATGGCACTTGATTTGAGTGAAGAGCAGATTGCCTTTTTTACCGCTTTAAAAGGATTGAATGATTCACAGGATAACCAGGATCCACTTGCTCGCTTGCGCGTAAAGGGTTGGGATCATTTTGAGGAGCTTGGGCTTCCGAGTAAGAAAGCTGAAGTTTTTCAATATGTGAATTTGAATCGGTTATACGCAAAGCAGTTGAAGCTCAGTCAGACAGGTTCTCTTTCTATTGATAAAAACATTCTTCCTGAGTGTAAAAATAGCTATATCGTGTTTGTCAATGGGCAGATGGACCTTTCGCTTTCCAACCTGACCGGCCTACCTGAAAAAGTGATAGCAATCCCTTTAAAAGAGGCTTTAAAGTCCTTTGGTTCTTTTATCAACAACCAAGTGGCCAAACACCTGCAAGAAGAAGTGGACCCATTTGCAGCTCTAAATGCAGCGTTCATTCAAAAAGCCTTATTTTTCTACGTTCCGCCTAGTGTAGTTTTGAAAAATCCCCTTCAGATCATTCATGTGGTCCATGGCGAAAATCAACTTATTTGTCCACGTATTGAGTTCTTTTTTGGCGCTCTAAGCGAAGCGAAAGTGATCACGACCGTTATGCACCAAAATGCCTCTGGAAATTTCTTTAATTCTGTGACTAATTTTTCACTTGAAGAAGGTGCTCAAATTGATTATGCAAGGGTTCTTTTCAGTGATGAGCCTTCCGGCTATCATTTTGATGCCACTCGTGCCTACTTAAAGAAAGATAGCAAGCTTGAGTCCGTAATTGCAGAAACTGGATCTGAAACATTCCGTGACGACTATAAAGTCGCTTTAATCGGTTCCAATGCGGAAGTGCATTTAAATGGCGTTGCGATGTTGAAAGAGAGACTGGAATCTCATACACATGTTTTGATCGATCATCAGGCTCCTGATTGCCGTTCGCTTCAAGTATTTAAAAATGCATTGGACGGATATGCGAAGGCAAGCTTTGAAGGTAAGATCTACGTGCATAAAATTGCGCAAAAAACACAAGCCTTTCAATTGAATAATAATCTCATTCTCAATGATGGGGCCAAGTGTGACAGCAAGCCGAACCTGGAAATTTTTGCAGATGACGTAAAAGCATCCCATGGTGCCACTTTTGGAAGTTTGGATGATGAACAGCTTTTTTATCTCCGTGCACGTGGAATCTCTGCAAATGAAGCTAAAAACCTGTTGATCCAAGGCTTTTGCTTTGAAATTATTGAAAAAATCAAAGTTCCTTCGTTGCTTTCCCTTGCAAAGGACAAAGCAACCACTTATCTTAAGTAATTATGGACATTAGCCACTTGCGTGCAGATTTTCCTATGTTGAAAAAAAGTATGCATGGCAAACCCCTCGTTTATTTAGATTCAGCCGCCACTGCCCAAAAACCTGAAATTGTCATCGACACCATTTCCACTTTTTATCGGGAACATTACGGCACTGTGCATCGTGCGATTTATGAACTGGCTGTAGATTCCTCTTTACGTTTTGAAAAAGTCCGAGAACAAACACGAGCCTTCCTCAACGCTAAAAATTCCTGTGAGATCATTTTTACTCGTGGAACGACCGAATCAATCAATCTTGTGGCCTCTTCCTACGGCAAAGCCTTCATCAATCCCGGCGATGAGGTGATCATCTCCGAGATGGAGCATCACTCTAATATTGTCCCCTGGCAAATAATGTGTGTCGAGCGAGGGGCCATTTTAAAAGTGGTTCCTTTCAATGATCAAGGTGTATTAGATTTAAATGCCTATCATCAAATGCTTTCTGCGAAAACTCAACTTGTTTCGATCGCCCATGTTTCTAATACGCTTGGCACAGTTAATCCGGTCAAAGAGATGATCAAAGCAGCTCACGATGTGGGTGCATATGTCTTGGTCGATGGAGCACAAGCCGTTCCCCATATGCCTGTCGATGTGCAGGACCTCGATGCTGATTTCTACGTATTTTCTGTCCATAAAGCCTATGGGCCTACTGGAATTGGCGTTTTATATGGCAAAGAAGCCCTTTTTAATGCCATGCCTCCTTATCAAGGTGGCGGTGATATGATCGAAACAGTGACTTTTGACCAAACGATCTACAACGTCCTTCCTCTTAAGTTTGAGGCCGGTACTCCGCTTATCGCAGAAGTGATGGGTCTAGGTGCTGCTTTAGAATATTTGAACAAAGTAGGAATGAAAACCATCCACGCAGCTGAGCAGGAACTTCTTAAGTACGCCACAGCAAAATTTCAAGAGTTTCCTAAGGTTAGGATCATCGGGAATGCACCGGAAAAAAGCGGTGTGATCAGTTTTACAGTTGAAGGGATACATCCTCTCGATATCGGCACGATGCTCGATTTAAAAGGTGTTGCTATTCGTACAGGACATCTATGTGCCCAGCCAGTGATGCAACATTATGGTGTGACCGCCCTTGCACGCATTTCCATCGGCCTTTACACATCCAAACAAGACCTAGAGGCCTTCTTTACCTCTTTAAACGACGTCATCCGTAAACTTGCATGATTAAGTCTTTTTGCCAAACCTTGTGATGATGAAGCTCTCATATTGACTAAGGGTAGTTAAGAGCCGTTCTTTTTCTTCTCCGTGGTATTTAGCTTCAAGTTCTAGTGTTGCGTTTTTAACATATTGAGTGCCTAAATTATAGAATTCAGAATGACGTTTAGCTGCTTCAGCCTCTTCTTTTTCTCGTTTGATTCGTTCAGTGCGTGGTTCAGTAATTAACACATGTTCTGTTTCGCTTTCTTCAGGGATACATAAATACGCATTTATAAAGCTCGCTGTATAATTCTTTGAGCACTCGATGAGGTCGTCTTCCAAAATCTTAAGTTCGTTGCAAGGATCTAATTCTCTAATGATTTTGTTGCCAAGATTGATTAATTTATTAAATTGGTCATCGTAGGATTTATAGTTTGTTTTATTTGCCTTCCTGAATCCATTTTTGATGAGCTCTACTTTAAGATCTTGTATTTCTTTTAATTTCTTATCTTTTTCATCGCCTTGATAACGAATTTTAATGATGGTCACTATTTTATTAGCTAGTTCATCATGCTTGGTGATCATATAATCTAAACAGCTACCCATGGCATTTGTATTATTTAAACTGCATGAAGGTGCGATATTACTCATTTAAGTGCCCTTAGGTAAGTTTTATGTAAATTGTAAGATATTTCGACAATATTAATGGAGATAAATCTATCTGTTAAAATAAAATGGTAGACATTAT
>CAZOAX010000245.1:0-3879 GCA_964577735.1 uncultured bacterium | reverse complement strand
TCCTGTAACAGAGGAGCGCGTAAAAAAGCTTCTTTTTAAATTTATAAATTATTTGGAATCATTTAAAACTGTGCTGTGATTGGGAGGGTCGACCCGTGAATCGGAAATTTATCACCTACAATTTTCAGGAAATACAAGAAGAGGTTGAACTCGTCCTACGGCAAATGGCAAGTGGCGCGAGCCATGAAACCTTTTACAGGTCTGTTCAACATATATACCATCACCTCAATATTGCCTGGAATGCAAGAGACACAGGCACCGATGTGGTTTTTGATTTGGACGACCCGCGAATGGACACTTGGAAAGAATTCCCGACGGATATTAAATTAATTTAAGGACATGGATTCAAAGGGGCAATCCTTTGAAACCGAGACCATAAGTGCAAAGCAAAATTTATGAGATGGCGCATAAGAGACTGCAAGTAGCCATTAGTGAAGGCAGAGCCACAGCCTGGTGGGCTATGAGCAGAAAGAACGCGGCGTGATGCCAGGGCTTCCTGTTAACATCAATCCGGAAATCGCGTCGACAAATGACCTAAAGTTGTTAGGGGCCTCGTATTCTAAGTCGTCAATTGATTGCCACGTTTGTTAAATTCAAATCAATTTCCCATAGAAAATAAACATTACCTTGTTCAGAGGGTAGCATTGCCTGCTCGGCTGTCAAAATGTTACTATACTTTTATCTCAGGATGATATTTTTTCTAAATATACGTTAATTCTATGTTTTTATTGATTTTGATCTATTTTTATTAATAAGCCATAAATGGCTATCCCCGAAAATTATTATCACTATACTCATAATTTGTTGCAATTTGGTCAGAGGATACATAAACTATCACTATAGTGATAATCATCCACATATTGGCCAATACGGCGACATATTAACACTATAGTATGAATCAGGGTTGGCATGACTAAAAATATAAAAATAGAAAGCCTGATGGAATTGGGCCAATTATTAAAATCTAGAAGGAAAGAACTTGGAATAACACAGAAACAGCTCGCCAAATTCACCAACCTTTCCAATACGGGAATCAGTAGAATTGAACTCGCGCAAAACGATGTGCAATTTGAAACTTTATTAAAGCTTACCGGGTTCCTGGGCTTAAAAATTAATATCGAAATAGAAGATTAAGGACATGGATGTACTATATGTTCATTTTGAGAATACTTTAGTTGGTACACTAAAACGGGATGAAGATTTAGCTTATTCCTTTCAATATGAACCTTCATGGGTCAGCAACCTGAATGCATTTCCGTTAAGTCTTGCATTACCACTAGCAACTGAGCCATTCGGTAACAAGGTCACCTTATCCTTCTTTGAGAATCTTCTTCCTGAAGGATACGTGCGAGACGACCTCGAGAAAACCAAGCACGTGGAGGGGGTTTTTGCACTATTGAAGGAGTTCGGAAGAGACTGCGCTGGAGCAGTCACTGTCACTCCTATTTTGGAGCAAAAACATGACAACAGATCTCCGAAACTGTCCAAAATTCCAACAGAAAAAATCTATAAGGCAATAGATGAAAAGCGAAGTGTTGCATCCGTAATATCATCTACGGAACATGGATATCTTTCTCTAGCAGGTGCGCAAGATAAATTTGCGGCAGTATACAAAAACTCTCAATTTTTCTTACCTCAAGATGGAAGCCCAACAACTCACATTATAAAAACGCCGATTTGGCGCCAAGGCGTTAAAGAATCTGTCTACAATGAATACTATTGCATGTTGCTTGGCCAAAAAATCGGGTTCAAGATTCCTAACATAAATTTGATCGATGGCAAGTTTCCACTTTTCATAATTGATCGTTATGACAGGTTTACTGATTCTGCCGAGATCGTCCATCGAATACATCAGCAAGATTTTTGCCAGGCGCAGGGCGTTATAAGCGAAAATAAGTACGAATCAAGGGGAGGTCCCGGAATTAAAGAAAATTATGAAATTATTAGAAAACACGTGTCACCAAAATATAGGCTAGAAGCTGTTACTCGATATTTAGAGTGGATTTCATTCAATTTAATAATTGGCAACAACGACAGTCACTCAAAAAACTTATCACTATTAATGAGAAATGGAATCGATCTGGCCCCCTTTTACGACCTGATTTGTACAGCAATTTATCCTGAATTGGATCGGTCATTCTCATACAAAATTGGCAATAGAAATGTGGCGGACAAAATAGGACCAGATCAATTTAATCAATGTGAAGACGATCTCAATATTAAGAGAGGCACATTGCATCAGATCTTCCAAGAAGTGGCCGGAAAGATTGCTAAAGAAAAAGATGATCTTGCTAAAGATCTAAGCAAGCAGTTCAAAAATGCTAAAATCTTTAAACGCATTTCTAATCTAATTAGCAAGCGACTGAGCGGATTCCGATTTCAAAACCTTTTAGAATAGCACATATTCTCAACTCATGAAGAATAAATCAAACAATGAACTATAAACGAAAAAACCTATGAACTTCCCACAAAATAAAAGCGATCATCAATTTGCCTCAGGCTTAGGAAAATGGGCGCAGCTTTGCAGATCCAATATTAATGCCCCAATGAATATAAATTTTCCCAAAGTAAGTAACTCCAGATAAATATGATTCATGTCTGCTCCCTTTTTACCGCAGAAATAATGTTTGGAGGCCTGAAATAGCTGGAGATGTAACTCATCAGGTAATCAATTAAATCTGTGACAAGAGAAATCGGGTCTGAGATCGTTTGTGAGTGATTCAGCTCTTCTGATAAATCCTCGATTTGTTCACTAATTTGCACGACCATTCCGAATATTTTAAGGATGGCCAGCGGCGCTGTAGCTTTACTCATAGCTGCAAAGGAAAGTTTCCACAGTCCTTGAACTATCACCGTTAAAAATAGTGGTCAGTTCAGGATGCTGGCTTTTGGAAATACTTTTCAGTTCAAAGCTCCATCGTCCGGCGTTCAGGCTGACACTTTGATTTGAATCGTCAGCAAATTGCGCAACTGTAGTATATGAGCCAACATATTCTAGCTGGCGCCCATCCTTCAAGGTCCTGATCAAAATCATGAGGCGTTCGCGCTCTTCAAATTGAACCATGTAGGCATCACCACTGCTCCCGCCATGAGCACGGCATTGCATAACGTTTTTGGGAAGATTTACGGGTGTAAGGTTTCCGATGCTTGCTACCGCTGAAGAGTCTTCTATTTTAATCGTCTTGCAGGCAAATAAAATGACCAGAGTTAGAAAAGAAGCCATACCGATATGCTTAAACATAAGTTCCCCTTGCTTGATAAATTTTTTTAAGATCGATGACCATGATTTTACGAGAAACCATGGCCTTGTGCAAGCAAAGACAAGAGATCGGACTAAATGTAAATTCTAATAAACAACAAATGGTATCAAGACCTCATATCCATCACCGTTGATATCAAGTTCAACAGTTTTAAACATGTAAAAGCCCCTCGGATCAGTTACACCTGCCGGCGCAAAATCCATACTGGAGCCATAGGCATGGTACGAACGGCTCCAACCATCGATCCCGCTATCAGTAAACGCAACTGTTTCGCTACCCGAATCAAAGACCTGACCGTTTCTGTAGAGAGTCCATGTCGTGCTGAATGGAAATAAGGATTTTGGCATAATCAAGCCACTGGCAAAATCCAGTGAACTTCCAATGATTCCACCCGCAGAAGGAACACTCAAGAAGGCGACACCAATCACATTGCCAACATCAAATTCACTGGCAGAAAAAAATAAACGATCTGATTTTCCAACTGCGGCTAGAGATATAGCTGAATGTTGTGGATGGGGCGCTTAGCAGAGTTAGCAAAAGTAGTTCCATGGAAACTACCCCGCGCTCCACAATGATAATTCCGACAAGCATTCTCGCCTTGCTCGTCAAACAGTTCAAT
>CAZOAX010000244.1:0-3881 GCA_964577735.1 uncultured bacterium | reverse complement strand
ATATAACACAAGTCCAACAATGAAAAGATTTTAGTTTAGAAGATCACGGGGTGTGGTTTTTTGAGAATTTCTAGGGATATTTTAAAAATTAAGATCACATTGAGGGACCCTTTTTTAGGATCCAAAGCAAGAATCTTCAGGGGAGGTTGCAACACCTTGCTAGTCTTTAATTTTGTCAAATTATTTGATTGCGGCTAGTTATAGTGATAAATTGGCAAACGGTTCCATGAGGGATCAACAAATTCGTTTGTTAGAATGCAGGAGGCATTATGATTCACACGAGCGCAAATTTTCATTCATCTCGCTATGTACTAACTTTGATTTATTGGGCGATGACTCTCAGTCTTTTTCAAGGCTGGGGAAATTTGCATGCGGCCACTGAGATTTCTCTACCATTTCCGGGACATGGGTACCGGCCGGATCAAACTGGAAACGATCCACTACCGGGCATATTTTTGCTACACGGAAGTGAAGGGGGAAATTCGGATGTTGTACCATTTATCGCTCGCAGCTTGGCAGATCTAGGTTTTCAAACGGTTGCCTATTGCTATTATGGATGTCCTGGAACTCCGGAAGCACTCAAAGATGTTGATTTATTTCAAAGCTATCAGGCATTCGAATGGTTGGTTAGCTCAAGTCTAGATAACAAGGCGGCAATTGTTGGTTTTTCGAGGGGAGCTGAACAAGCATTGCTCTTAAGTGCCCTAACTTTTCAGTTAGGCTTGAAAACACCATCTGCCATAGCGGTACATGCCCCGCATGAATACATCATACCGGCTTTCTTTCCAGAAAACGTCATTCGAGATTGTTATCTTCCCGAACCATATTGCGCTGCAGCCTGGCGATGGCAGGATGATTTTCTTAATGGAAAACTCTATGCGTTGAAACCGATTCCCGTGGAAAGTATTGAATGTCCGGTTTTTTTAAGTCATGGCGCCCAAGATCAACTATGGCCGGCAATGAATTCTTTGAACATTGCCAAAAAGCTTTTAGATAAGAATAGAGAAGTGGATCTTCACATTTGGTCCGGAGAAGGCCATGTTTTAACTCTCGATTCTTGGAATCAGATGACCTGGCTTATGGTCGAATTTTTAAAGAAGGCAATGAAGCTTTGAGATAAATTTGGTTTGTGAAAGATCTCAGCTAAATCAAATATTTATTCAAATCACACCAAAGTAGCACAAGCCCTCTTGCATTTCTTTACATATTTAGGAATTGCTCCTTTAAAAGATGAGGAGGAATTCCGTATGAAAGCTCTAAGTTTGATCCTGCTGAGTATTCTGAGTTTCATTGCCGGTCCGCGCCTATCCTGGGCTTTGGACATATATAAGGACGGCACCATTTATGATCGCCTGTGGAACGAATATGAACTAGGAGCTTTCGTCGATCTCTTGCCTTATTCCGATAATTGCGCTGCTTTCGATGACATTGATCCGTCTCTCTCAAAAAGGGATGTACATTTTTTAGAAGAAGCATGCGTGCATGCAAAACAGGAGGATATGAAAAAACTATCCTTACATTTTTTCCCAAACCATAAGCAAGCTGTGCAAAACTATATGGAGTTTATCACAGGCACAGGCTTGGCTAACTTAGGGTGTGCCCGCTCGAACAGGGGAAATTATTTAGCGACCTGTCTGGATTTCCTAGGCAAGATGCTGGTCGATGCGCTTGCTCAGTCCATCGAAGACGGCGCTGAAGACTGGGCAACCAGTGGTAAAGCGGTTATCGAGCCAGCTCATGAATGGGTGAAAGCGATAGACCTGTCCTTGCACGATTCTTGGATGGCAAGAGTGATCCCTTGTAGTAGTCGGACTCCATTTGATGACGATGAAATTCCGCATTGTATTCGGAAGTCGGACCAAATCCTACCACCTGTGCCTGTAAAGACTCCCGCTAATACTCATTCTCATCATAGCAGTGGCGGGATCGATTGCTGGTCTTCTTATGCGGCCTGCGAGGGAATTGCGGGTTTCTAACATCGCTCAAGATTTTATTTTTTTATTGGCAGCTCGGCTCTCCGTGACGACAATCGTGGGCCCCCGACTGCCAAATTATCAAATTCAACCCTCCGGTACGACAAAGCGCCTGCAGATCTTGGCAGCTCAATTCATTCGTACTAAATTTCAAATTAATACTTTTGTCGGTCATGCGTTCAATGAGCCCTTCATACCGAATACCAATAAGAATTTTAGATAGATTGGGCAAATCATGAATAACATTATAGTCCTGAATATGCTTATTGTAGGAAACATCCAAGGTCTCCAAATTTGAGAATACACGCACCGGCCTGATGTCTCGTAGTTGGGTCCCATTTAATATAAGAGAAGTTCGCGTCTTTGCATCTTCGATGAGAGCAGGACAGGTGTTTCTTTTGCCTTTCATAAGTTGTCTTAAAGTATAAAATTGATCTGCCGTGTTTGCATATTGACAACATTGATGCCCCTGGGAACTTGGATCAGCATAATTCAAAAAATCGAGGTAGATACGGCACAAGCTTGCTGCATCGTATGAATCTTGCTTATCTCCGTCAACGATCGCTTGTATCCAATTATAGACTTGATTCTTCGAATCTGCATCGATGCGCGTGGCAACTCCAATCGTGGTTGAAGAGGAAAGAACATTGACACCAATTACCGTGTTGCTATCTGTATAGAAAACTCCCCCACCCGAATCTCCTTCACAGAGTTTAGCCATGCCTGGCGTTATGATCTGGGGGTCAATATTGAAGACATGATCGGAGATTTCACCCACAATGCCATCTGTGTATCGTAGAATATCGCTAGGTTCTCCTTCTCGTTCTGTACAACCAAAACCGACAGGCTTAATCTGCCGATTGGGTTCGAGTGTTAGACCAATTGTAGCCAGTGGGATATCTGGAGAATCGACATTGACTCGAAATAGAGCCACATCAGAGACTTTTTTGACTTCGTCACTCTTCGTTGGCATCCATGGCATAATTTCGTGTGATGGATGAATAAAAAAATGGTTGATAGTTGAAACAACCGGTTTTTGACCTCTTGCTAGCCAAAGTTTAATTCCATAAGTTAAATAATAGTTTCCATCTTCAATCCGTAGGCAATGGGCCGCCGTTAAAAATAAGTGAGGCCCCACCTTTGTTGCTGTGCATGGTCGTCCAGCGTCGATCCGAACAGAAGACGGGAATTGGGAGTCTTCTGCAGTATAGCCGTTGATGAGTTTTGGTTCTGAAACTCGGGTAGGCCCGGATTTGCAGCCGACTATGAGAATAAGAGTTGAGATTAATAGATAGAATCTTAAAAATTCAAAAAAATTCATAGACGACTCCGAACATGGTTCCTGATATTTTAGCACTTTTGTTTTGGAGGCTCTATTTTAAGTAAGACAGGATTGAATTCCGCATATGGGATTACACCATCTCGGTTGAGCAATTCCATTTAAAAATCTAGGAATCTTGACAGTAATCTTGCTACAGTTGGCCTTATTTAGATATTAAAGGAATTCTATGAAAATGCTCCTAAGTTTATTCGGTCTATTTGGATTTCAATTCATCATGCCCGTTATAGGGTTCGTCATTTCTATAAGAAAGAAATTATATTTTTCAATCCTTCTTTTTTGTCTCGGCTATGGATTTATCATTTACAATCTTTTTTTCTCGTCTAAATGGATTATGGGAAATGCTTTCTTATATTTTATGGTTGCTACTTTGATTCTTTCATTCAAAGTGCTGGGCAAGGTGTTTTATGGGTTTTGGCATGTGATAGCAGTCGCCTATTGTGTGCTTGCATTTATGCTTATTGCAGATGCCAAGAATTTGAGAGTTTGGGGGATGTCCAATGACAAAACAGGGGTTCTTATAGGAATCGCTGTTGCCATTGTTTTGACAGGGATAAGCTGGAGGTGCC
>CAZOAX010000243.1:0-3889 GCA_964577735.1 uncultured bacterium | reverse complement strand
CGTTTGCTAGACGGCTGGATGACCACCATCTTCGGGCAGGATCCGGGACGTTGCTATACTCCTGGATGGATGGATCCGGACACTTGCAGTAATGCTCAAGGGGAATATGATGGCAGATGACGGATTCGGTCTTGATGCAATCAAACGCCTTGGCATTCAGGTCCATTCCGGCCATCTGACAACATCGCTTCCTCGGGAGATTTATCGAAAAATCCCCTACAGCTTCGTCACAAGCCATAAAATACTCCCCTTTAAAGAAGAAAATGGGACAATTTATGCTGCCATGGCAGACCCGCTCGACATTGAACCTCTTGAAGAACTAAAGCAGATCCTCGATCTACCTGTGAAGCCTGTTTATACTCCCGATGATAGCTTAATGGCCGCTATTCACGAATGCTATAATCAGGAGACCGGCGAAACGTCTGAAATGATCGCCTCGCTTGCCAAAAAAGAATATGGAGATGGTGAGGACGGCGATGTAGAAGTTTATGATCTTTTGAGCGATCCGCAGTATTTGCCACCTGTGATCCGTTTATTGAACCTTTATTTGACCGAAGCGATCCAGCAAGGGGCATCTGACGTTCACTTCGAACCCTCTGAAACAGGTCTTAAAGTCCGCTATCGCATCGATGGTGTCCTGCAGCAAAGACATGCCCCTTCTCCTGAACTGCAAGCCCAGCTCCTCACTCGTATCAAGGTCATGAGCAAACTTGATATTGCCGAACGCAGATTGCCGCAGGACGGACGGATCAAATTAAAAATGGGGCGAAGGGAAATTGACTTTCGTGTCAGCACCGTCCCGATCGTTAATGGAGAGCGTATTGTTCTTCGTATTTTAGATAGAGGCAACGTTGTTCTCGGACTTGAATCGATCGGCATGCTTCCAGATGCATTAGCTCAATTCAAAAAGTTAATCCGCCTCCCTGAAGGAATTATTCTTGTCACAGGACCAACAGGAAGCGGTAAAACTACGACTCTTTACAGTACAATCGCGCAATTGTCCAATGAAGAGACCAATATCATGACCATTGAGGACCCTGTTGAGTACAACTTGAAAGGGATTGCTCAAATCGGCGTGCAGCATAAGATCAAACTGGATTTTGCAACAGGCCTCCGCCATATCCTAAGACAAGATCCGGATATTATCATGATCGGTGAGATCCGCGATATCGAGACCGCCAATATCGCCATCCAAGCATCCTTAACAGGTCACTTAGTCTTAAGCACGCTCCATACCAATGACGCTCCTTCTGCTGTCACGCGCCTTGTCGATATGGGCGTAGAGCCTTATTTGCTCTCGTCTACGCTTGTTGGCGTTCTAGCCCAACGACTTGTCCGCTGCATCTGCCCGGATTGTAAGCAACCTTATGTTCCTCAAGACAGTGAATTACAAAGTTTGGGACTGGATAGAAAAAACTTACCGGATGGCGTCCTCTATAAAGGCACCGGCTGCCACTCCTGCTATAATTCCGGGTACAAAGGCAGAAGAGGGGTGTATGAGCTCATGCTTGATTCTAATCCGATCAAAAAACAAATGCTGCATAGTCAGGATTCCCTTGAAATGCGGAAAGTCGCTCTTGCAAACGGAATGAAAAGTCTGCTCTATCATGGGGCCCAACTTGTACTACAAGGCGTAACCACTGTCACAGAGGTCTTAAGAGCGACGCGTGGCTTTGAGGAAGAGGGTTAAGATGCCGGTTTATCATTATCAGGCAGTTGGAGAAAAAGGAAAGAAAAAGGGATTTATAGAAGCTGCAAGCCTTGAGGATGCCAAATTAAAGCTCCGCGAGCAAAACATCATGGTCACCTCACTTGGTAGTACCTCCTCACTTTCCCGAAAACAAAATCTTTCTCCTGACAAACTCTTATCATTTACAACCATGCTGACCCAACTTGTCACAGCAGATATTCCCTTATACGAAAGCCTGATTGCAGTTGAAGAGCAAGTACGCGGAGAGCCCTATCACCGGGTTATTTTAAGTTTGACAGAACAGGTAAAATCCGGATCTACACTATCTGATGCGATGAAAAGTTTTCCTGACAGCTTCAGTAAACTCTACATTGCGATGGTTGGCGCTGGAGAAGCTGCCGGTGCCCTTAAAACAGTCATGGAAAGGCTCAATCAATTCCTTGTAAAACAAGCCAAATTAAGAAAACAAATCGGCAATGCCCTTGTTTATCCGGCCATTCTCTCCTGCTTTGCTTTTGCTGTGATCACTTTGCTAATCGGCTTTGTGGTCCCTTCTATTGAAGGAGTTTTTGAAGGACGCCAGTTAAACCAATTCACAGAACTTGTTCTCTCCATCAGCCGGTTTTTAAGAAACTACTGGTGGGTGATCGTGCCCCTGATTGCCGGAGCTCTTGGCTGGATTTATTACATGCTAAAGAAACCACAAGGCAAACTGTGGATGGAAAAGCAATTGATGCGATTACCAGTTGTGCGCAATCTTTTAATTGAAGCTGCCTTGGTTCGATTTACAAGAACGATGTCCACTTTACAAGAAGGCGGTCTTCCTTTGATAGAAGCGCTTGCCCTTTCAAAGGAAGTCATGCAAAATGCAGCCATGCAGGAAGATGTGAATAAGGCTGAAAAGAAAATCCTGGAAGGCGGTGCCTTAAGCACAGAACTTAAGCGCTCCAGATATATTCCACAAATGGCCTCCCGTATGATCGCTGTAGGAGAGGAAACAGGCCATTTGAGCCAGATGCTTGGAAAAGTTGCTGATATGTATGAAGACAGTTTAGAAAAAACAATTGAGAGGGTCATGTCGCTTGTACAACCAGCGATATTGATTGTCATGGGAGCTGTGATCGGACTTGTGCTAGTCGCTATTTTATTACCGATGACAGATCTATCCTCGCTATCAACAAGATAAGGAAGTGAAAATGAAATTTTATCAAGTTCAACGTCGCATGATCACCTTGATCGAGATCATGATCGTCATGTTTTTGATCGCTCTCATCACCGGTATTCTTGCCTATAATACGCAAGGAAGCCTCGAAGAAGGGAAAATATTTAAAACCAAAGTCGGAATGGAAAGAATTGAAACAATCCTTAATTTAGCTGTTTCACAAAATCCAAGCCTGCTTGATGACATTTCCGGAAAATGGAAAGAAGTGATTGCAAAATCCCCACTTGTTCAAAACGCCAAGGATCTTGAAAAAGATGGCTGGGGCATTGATTACAGAGTCGAAAAAGACAATGATGGCAACATCACCGTAACCTCAGAAGGCCTCCGCGCCTACGAACAGAAGAAGCACTAGATTGAATAATTCAACACAGAGACACAGAGTCGCAGAGACACAGAGAACAACTAAAATACGTTCTCTCTGTGCCTCTGCGACTCTGTGTCTCTGTGTTGAATATGTACTAGATTCTTGGGCAATTGTATGAGTGTAAAGACTCATAAAAGAAGGTACATAACGCTGCTGGAGGTCATGATCGTCATTGGGCTCCTGGCCTTTGTTGGATCAATAACAGTCTTTAGTATACGAAAAATGTCCGTTCAGCAGGCTGCGCTAAATGAGATGGATAAAGCTGTGAGTTTGCTTCAAACAACAGTCGACTTAATGATGATGGCTAATTTAGATTCAGAAATCCGTTTTTCAAAAAAAGACAATCACATTCAAATGGAGATGATCCCCAAAAGCGGCGTTTCCACCCAAGTCGCTCCTTTAATTCTCAAAAATCCCCTTGTATTTGACAACATCAATCAAGTCACTTTTATTGATGGTACCCAGAAAACACAGATCACCGATCAGATCACACTGCACTTCTTATCCAAGGGATTTCTCATGAACCGAGGGGTCCTCACATTCACAAGTGGCAATACGCAAGGTTCTCTGCTTTTTTACGGCCACCCAACCCCACTAACATTGATCTCAGGAT
>CAZOAX010000242.1:0-3896 GCA_964577735.1 uncultured bacterium | reverse complement strand
GAGGGACCGATGCATCCCACCTTGTGTTTTGGAAAACAATATTTATTGTATTCAGAGGATGAGCAGAGCACAGTATATGCGCAAAAACTGAATGGAAATGGAAAATCGTTTCAGATCGAATCGTCAGCACAAGGGAGATTTCAGCACTATTTTTTTGCAAATGATGATCATTTTATTAAGGTACTCGACAAGGGGAACGTCTTGGATATTGTTAAGATCCATATCGAGAATGATCAAGTCACAAAAACGATGCTAAAGACCGATCTTGAAATGCCAAGCTCTGAAATTTATTTTCATGAGGATCGGGTGATTGCTTTAAACAGGACGGATGATGCGATTGAATTTTCTGCCTATGATATTAAAACCGGAAAAACGGACAAGCTGTATTCGATCCGAGAGCTACCTAATAGAGGGGGAGGTCGTAAGGTTGATCTTTTAAGCGAAGTTAAGAAAATTTATTACTTCGTGCAAACTGGTAGTGAGCTTGGCTTGAAGATGCATTTGACGACCATTGAGTTTGACGAATCAAGATCCTAATCCAACTTTAGAATGGATTTTTGAGTTTTTTTGCTTAAGCTGTGATTATTAACATCCATATATAACTCAACACGAAGGCACAAAGACTCGAAGATACAAAGATAGCCTCATGAAAATATGCTCTCTTCGTGTCTTCGTGTCTTTGTGCCCATACTTTTACCCACAAGTCCCTATACCTTTAACGATATGAACGATAAAAACAATGGAGTTATCGTTCATATCGTTAAAAATCGCCAAACTTAAGTTGTTGATCATTAACATCCATATCAAATTCAACACGAAGACACAAAGACACAAAGAAGCTTTTTTGAAAAACAAGCTCTCTTTGTGTCTTCGTGTCTTCGTGTTGAATTTAAAAACTTTAAAAATCCAAAAGTCGAGACAGAGATCAAAAATATTGGATTTATAGAAGCATGTTTAGAGTGGCTTTGGAAGGTCTACAATAATTCATGATTGCTTCAGAAACAGAATTTTGTGTCAAAAAAAGTTATGGGTAAAAGTATGTTTGTGCCTTCGTGTTGAATTTAAAAACTTGAAAAATGCTAAAGTTGAATCTCGGCCTCTTTTGAATTTGTTTAAATGAGTACATATGATCAATCCTTTTGACCTGATACAATGTGAAAATGGACTTATTGCCAAGTGCATCTTTGGTGATAGCACAAGAGAAACCATTGAAAACGGCACCTCTCTTGGTCTCACTTCCAAGTTCTTTAATGGGATGATGAATTCCAGGAAATTTTTTGAGGCTCTTATTTTAGAGATGGAGCCATTGCATCCATACTTTCTTTTTACACATGAAGAGAAGCAGTTGTTGTTAAAGCATCGCTTTATGGAACTAAGGGATTATTTTTCGTGGGAAAAACAACCATTTTTGAACTTGCCAAGCGGTGAACCGATCTGTTCAAAAGAGGGGATTTCGCTTGTCTCATTTAATGAGGGGATACAGTGCTTGCCGTTGAAAGAAAGTTCCACGATTTATCCTTGTTCATTTCCGAAATTTAGCCATTCCGAGCATTATTTTGTGCTCACAGAAGGGACTAGAGTGCATGTTTATAATGCAGATAGAGTTACCTATATTGCCTGTTTTGAACTGATTGGTGAGATCTGTCAGTTAGCGATTCAGGGACACTTCCTGTATGTGATCGAGGAGGCGGATGATCAAGTTTGTTATCTTGTGACCTACAACCTTGAATGCTTACATGAGGAGCCTAATAGTATTGTCCTGCCAGGTGACTATGAGACTCCTGTTTGCTTTGGTAAAGATTATGCGCTTTACGTCGAGTCATTTTGTGATCAGGATATCCCTTATGCCATTCCATTGATTTCGCAAGGTGAGTGGATCCAAGATGATGAGCATGAAGGGTTTCTCTATTACTTTGCTAAAGAGGACCATTTTATTGAGGTACTATTTGAAGGGCCGTATCTTTTCATCTCGAGCATCGCTATCTGTGAAAATTTTATCCGAACCTCTATTGCAGAAAATATTCTTATACCGAAAGATTCCGGTTCATCCATTGAAGATGTTCACTTGCATGATAACCGACTATTTTTCTCCTATGAAGTTCCAAAAAAAGAAACAAAACTTTTTTCTTACGATATAGACCGGAAGAAAATGACTGTATTGACGACTGTTCCTGGGTGTGATGAAGATATCTTGATTAACCCAGGTTATTTAAGCACAGCAGAAAAAGTGTATTATTTCAGCATGAAGTTAGGTGTTGCTGAAATAACCGGTCATCTCACGACGCTTACCTATGGCAAGATTTAATCCTATCTGCTATGAAAGCAGATATGAAAGAATTACAAAATTCCCTACTAAGTCCGGATGCACGCAATTTTCTAGATAAGCTGCATAACACGTTCAATAAGAGACGGTTAGAGTTGCTTGCAGAGAGAAAGAAAGTGCAAGAGAACCTGGATGATGGGTGGAATCCATCATTTCCAGAACCTTCAATCCGTAATGACCCTTCCTGGAAGGCGGCTGCCATTCCGAAAGATGTGGCAAGGAGATGGGTGGAGATCACAGGGCCGGTTGAACGGAAGATGATGATCAATGCGTTGAATTCAGGCGCGGATGTCTTTATGGCGGACTTTGAAGACTCCCTTTCTCCTACATGGTCCAATGTGATGCAAGGTCAAGTCAATTTGCAGGAAGCTGTACGGAGAACTTTGACGTTTACAAATCCGGAAGGGAAAGAATACAAGTTAAACGAAAAGCTCGCCACATTATTTGTACGGCCGCGTGGTTGGCATCTGGAAGAATCCCATTATAAAGTCAATAACGAGCCCATTTCTGCCTCACTTTTTGACTTTGGACTGTACTTTTTTTATAACGCAAAAGAACTTGTTGCAAGAGGGACCGGGCCATATTTTTATTTACCCAAAATGGAAAACAGCAAGGAAGCTGCTTTATGGAATGAGGTGTTTGCTTTTGCTGAAAAAGAATTAGGTTTTCATGAACCTATGGTCAAGGCGACAGTTCTGATTGAAACGATCTTAGCAGCTTTTCAAATGGAAGAAATCCTCTATGAGTTAAGGAAGTATTGCATTGGCTTGAATGCGGGCAGGTGGGATTACATCTTCAGCATTATCAAAAAGTTTTCAGCACGCGAACATTTTAATTTTCCCAATCGTGGGGAAATCACGATGAAAGTGCCCTTTATGCAAGCCTATAGCCGTCTTTTAATTCAAACCTGCCATAAACGAGGTGCCTTTGCCATGGGTGGCATGTCAGCCTTTGTGCCGAGTCGAAAAGATCTGGCGGTCAATGAAAAAGCCTTCACCCAAGTCAAAGACGACAAATTAAGAGAAGTACAAGAGGGTTTTGATGGCACATGGGTGGCTCACCCGGATCTTGTGCCATTAGCAAGAGAGGTTTTTGAGTCACATTTGAAGGGTAATGACCATCAGATCGATAAGCAATTGGATGCTCGAATCAAAGAATCAGACTTGATGGATTTTACGATTTCAAACGGCACCATTACAATAGACGGTCTTATTCAGAATATCTCGGTTGCCATGCACTACATTCAATCGTGGCTTGAAGGCGTAGGAGCTGTGACTATCCATAATCTGATGGAGGATGCTGCGACAGCAGAGATCTCAAGAGCACAAATTTGGCAGTGGATCCATCATCATGCAAAACTCGCGGATCAAAAAGAGATCACCCTGCCATTTGTCAAAGAGCTCTTGAAACAAGAGCATGATAAAGATCCAGAACGCCTGCAGGCAGCTTATGCTGTCTTAAAAAAACTTGTAGAGCATAAATCGTTTATCGATTTTCTCACTGTAGAAGCTTACCCCTACCTCGGAAGGTGATTATGAATGAAAAAGAATTAGAATCGTATTGGAAGAATGAC
>CAZOAX010000241.1:0-3904 GCA_964577735.1 uncultured bacterium | reverse complement strand
ACAAAAAAAGACATTCGCCTCGCTCCAAGCTCCAAAGAATCAGAAATGATGGTCCTTGGATGCATGCTTACCAGTATCAACAGCTTAAATGTCGCAGCAGATGCGCTGGATGAATCTGATTTTTATTATTCGGAGCATCGCCTCATCTTCCACGCGATGCAGGTTCTTTATAAGCAGGATAAGCCAGCGGACGTCCACCTTGTTTCTGAAGAACTGAAGCGTCAGGACAAGTTAAAATCAGTCGGCGGCATTGCCAACGTGATGACACTTGCGCAATATGCCGGCACATCTGCTTACATCGAAGAATATGTCGAGATCGTAAAGAATAAAGCGATCTTACGTCGCATGATCGAAGCCGCCCAAACTGTTGAAAAGCAAGCCTTGAATGAGCCTTCTGATGTAGGAGCTGCTCTAGACGACGCTCAAAACCTCTTTTTCCAAATCAGCCAATCTGCAAATCCCGGGATGGGCAAGCTCATTGGTGAAATTTTATCGGGTGTCCGTACCGAATCAAAAATTCCCTTCCTAAAAGAATTGCAAGAAAGGCAAGAGCAATTTGCACTAAAAGGCCCTGATGATCCAGGCATTACAGGGATTCCGACGCACTATATCGATCTTGATAAAATGTTGAATGGATTCAACAACTCAAACTTAATGATCCTCGCTGCCCGCCCTGCGATGGGTAAAACAGCTTTAGCTCTTAACCTTGCCGAAAACGTCTGCTTTAAGAACAAGATTCCTGTCGGTCTATTTTCTTTAGAGATGAGTGCTGAACAACTTGCACACCGTCTAATCTGTTCTCAATCAGAAGTCGAGTCGGACAAAATTAAAACGGGCGCACTCAACGGCCTTGAGTATCAAAGAGTTGTGGGAGCCGTGCACCAAATGCAAGGTCATACGCTTATTATTGATGACCAACCGGGATTGAAAATCACTGACTTAAGAGCGCGTGCAAGACGGATGAAAGAATCCTACGGCATCGGCTTCCTTGTCATTGACTACTTGCAGCTTTTGACTGGTTCCGGCACGACCCGCGGAACCGATAGACAAGGTGAGATCTCTGAAATCTCCCGCATGTTAAAAAACCTCGCACGGGAACTCGACATCCCCATCCTTTGTCTCTCCCAACTTTCCCGTAAAGTGGAAGAGCGGCCTGGCCATCGCCCCATGATGAGCGACCTTCGTGAAAGCGGAAGCATCGAGCAGGACAGTGACATCGTCATGTTCCTCCTCAGAAGAGAATATTACGACGCAAACGATAAGCCGGGAACAGCTGAACTGATCGTCGCCAAAAACCGTCATGGTGGCGTTGGCAGCATCAATTTCACCTTCAGAAAAGAGATCGGCCAATTCGCCAACTACACCGCCCTCCGACCCAAAATGGGAATGGACGCCGAAGACGAAGAAGCCTTCAGCCACTTCGCCCCTTAAAGTAGATTATGACTATGATTGATCAACTTAAATTATGGATGGATGGAAAAGAAAATGAACATCTTGAATTTAAGGAAGCCAAAAGAAATTATGAAACTGATACTTTAATAAAATATTGTGTCGCTTTTGCCAACGAAAGAGGCGGACATCTTATCCTTGGTGTGTCAGATAAAAAACCAAGACAAATAGTTGGAAGTAACGCTTTTTTAAATTTAGAAGAACTCAAATCTAAAGTTATGTCCAGGCTACCCCTGCGTATCGAGATCAATGAACTCATTATAGATAATAAGCGTGTTCTGGTTTTTACGATTCCTTCAAGACCCATTGGTTTTCCTATTCAATACAACGGCACTTACTGGATGCGCAGAGGAGAAGAATTAGTACCCATGACGCCGGATATGCTAAAGCGTATTTTTGAAGAAGGAGAACCCGATTTTACTGCCCAAATATGTCCCAAAGCCACATTGTCTGATCTAGACACTAAAGCAATCAGTAACTTTCGAGATCTTTGGAATAGAAAATCTGGAAATTCCAACATCAAATCGATGAGCGATGAGAAATTACTTAGAGCTATTGAAGTGTTAGAAGACAAAGGCATCACTTATTCGGCCCTCATTCTTTTCGGCACACGCCAAGCAGTTGGAAAACATCTTGCACAAGCTGAGGTTATTTTTGAATATCGGTCTAGCGAAGTTTCCGGTCCGGCACAACGGCGAATTGAGTACAGAGAGGGATTCTTCTTATTTTATAATGATCTTTGGGAAAAAGTAAATTTAAGAAATGATATTCAACATTTCCAAGATGGGTTGTTTATTTGGGATATTCCTACTTTTAATGAAAAAGCCATTCGTGAAGCTATTTTAAATGCTGTAAGTCACCGTGATTATAGAATGCCTGGATCTATTTGGGTGAAGCAATATCCAAGAAGCATCACGATAGCAAGCCCTGGAGGCTTTCCAACAGGCATCACTCCTGAAAATATCCTTTGGAAACATCAACCTCGGAATCGTCGTCTAGCTGAAGTTTTTGCCAAGTGTGGTCTTGTGGAACGTGCTGGTCAAGGTGCTGATACTATTTTTGAGGAAAGCATTAAACAAGGCAAACCTCTCCCAAGTTTTTTTCGCACCGACGAGCATGAAGTTGTCATTACTTTAAATGGCGAAATACAAGATGAAAACTTTTTAAGATTTCTTGAAAAAATTGGACAAGAAAGTTTAGCTACTTTTTCTACAGAAGATTTTCTACTACTAGATTACATTCATAAAGAGGAACCTTTATTACCTAACCTAAAAGAGAGACTCAAGCGCTTGATTGATCTTGGAATAATTGAACGAATCGGGCAGGGAAAAGGAGCGAAATACATATTATCCAAGAAATTTTATAAATTCTCTGGCCAAAGTGGAACCTATACAAGACTACGAGGGCTTGACAAGGGCACAAATAAAGAATTACTCCTAAGACATATTAGAGATAACGCCAAAACTGGTTCAAACTTAGCAGAATTATGCCAGGTTTTACCCTCTCTATCTAAAAGCCAGATACAAAAGTTAGCCAAAGAACTTAAAGATGAGGGACTAATTTTTGTTAATGGCAGAACCAAGGCAAGTCTCTGGTTTCCTACAACTTAAAGCGAAAGCGCTATAATTCGGCGCAATTCGGCGCAATTCGGCGCAATTCGGCGCAATTCGGCGCGATTAACCTAGGAGAACTGTTGCATGATATGGAAACTAAATACAAGCAATCTTGGGAAATTCGAAGAATTCAAGCGGCTTTTTAATCAGCACGGCGAATCACTTGAAACGACGCATCTTGATCTGGATGAAATTGACGCCGACGCAATCAAAGTGATCGCGCATAAAGCAAGTCAGCTTGGGGATCATATTCTTGTTGAAGACACTTCTTTAAATATTAAAGGCAACTCAGTTGGAGTGAATATCCGTTGGCTGATGGATCATTTAAAGGATTTGGTCGGAAGGCAAGCCGAATGGGTTGTTTTGCTTGCTTATAGGCAAGGAAATGAAGTTTGCATTTATAAGGGAGCCATTCAAGGAACGATCGTTGAAGCAAAAGGAAGTACTGGATTTGGATTTGACCCCGTCTTTCTACCTGATGGCGCAACTAAGACACTTGCAGAAGCTAAACCAGACAACGTCAATGCAAGAGCAAAAGCGGTTGAAGCACTACTAAAAAACGATCTTTATCTCAAACATCCCGTCATTGAAAACTGGAATGGCCCCTGGCAAAATCAATCTCCTAAATAAAAAATAACAGGATAATAGGATAGTTAGGATACCCTATATAATCCTGTCTATCCTATTATCCTGTTATTTTTCTTTTTTTAAATAACTTAGTTTGATGGTTTTCCAGCGGAGGGAGGGTTCTTGCTCGATGTAGGTGAGAATTTCTTGTTTATTCATTTTGGCGAAGGTGTCGATTTCTTTGTCGGTGAGGCGGTAGAGGATTTCGTTTGCGT
>CAZOAX010000240.1:0-3920 GCA_964577735.1 uncultured bacterium | reverse complement strand
AGAATCTTGGGGGCCCTTGTCCGACAAATGAGGAGATGCTGTCCACACCGGGAAACTCCAAGAAGGCATTTTCCGCATCCTTCATTTCAAGCGAGGTTTGCTGGATCGCCATTCCATTGGGCCCCCAATAGTCCACCATCAGCTGTGGACGTGTGGAATCAGGAAAAAATAACCTGGGAACAAACTGAAAGGCAAAACTGGCAAATAAGAATGCTCCCACAAGCACAAGCGCGGTCGCATAGCGGAACCGGAGGAGCGTATCCAATATATTTCGGAACTTACGAAATTCAGGTTCCCTAGTTTCTGAGGTGGATTTAGGGAGAAGATCCAGGCATTGGATCGGTGTGATGATCATCGCGATGAACCAACTGATGAGCAAAGAAGCTGTGATCACAGTGAAGAGTGTACGGCAATATTCGCCAGCTCCAGATTGGGCAATAAAGATCGGAAAGAACGCCAGGATGGCAATCAAAGTCGAGGCAAGCAGCGGCCATGCAAATGATTGGCTGGCCTCAACAGCCGCTTTAATCCGATCTTCTCCTTTTTTAAAACGTACAGAGATGCTGTCTGCTAGAACCAGTGTATTATCGATCATCATGCCAGCAGCCAGGACAAGTGCTCCGAGGCTCATCCGTTGCATGGGCGTATTTGTTACGTACATAAAGATGAATGTGCCAAGAATGGTCAGCACAAGATCAAATCCAATTATCAGGCCAAGTCTTATCCCCATGAACAGAATAAGGACCACAAATACGATCACAACAGAGGCGATCAGGCTCAAGATAAATCCATTGACCGATTCGCTCACAATATCGGATTGCCACGAGATCTTATGAAGCTCAAGTCCGACCGGCATGCCAGCCAAGATCTCATCGAGTTTTTTTGTAATACGATCCCCGACATGAACGATATTAGCCTGCTCAGATCCTGCGATTGCAATTCCAATGGCAGGCTTGCCGTTATGCCGCATGATATTTTGCGGAGGATCCACATAGCCTCTAGAGATCGTTCCTAGGTTTTTAAACCGGATCACATTAAGGGCTTCTTCTGAAATCGTTTCAAAAGAGGCCTTGCTTGTATCGCTTGTGATATTCCCAAGAAGATCCATCGGCCTTGGTTTGATCAATAGCTCGCCTATATCTTCCGGTTTTAAAAATTCTCCGGATAAAGAAAAACGGAGGCGCTTTCCTCCTTTATCGAAAGCGCCGGCATCCACAATTTCATTATGTTGTCTTAGTGTGGACAAAAAAGTTTCAGGAGAGATGTTGAGCCCGGCAAGACGTTGACTGGATACATCCATATAAACGGCTTTTGTTTGTCTTCCCCAAAGATCAATTCTGGCTACATCTTGGACAAGGGACAGCTCTTTTCGGATCATATCGGCGTAGTCATCCAGTTCCCGATAACTATAGCCATCGCCAGTCAATGCAAGCAAGAATCCATAGACAAATCCAAAATCATCTAAAACCATCGGCGGGGGAACACCAGCTGGCAAAAATGGGGCTGCATCGGCAATGTTTTTACGCAGCTCATCCCATATTTGAGGGATCATATCCGATGTGTAGGAATCCTTGATATCGACCCGGATGAGCGATTCGCCAGCCCTTGAGATTGAATAGAGATGGTTGACTTGGACCATTCGTTGAAGCACGCGTTCAAGGTTTTCTGTGATCAGCGAATCGACTTCCTGTGGGCTTGCTCCAGGATACTTTGTTACGACCATCGCCGTCTTGATAGTAAAAGTTGGATCTTCTAACTGGCCGAGACCAAAAAAACTGGCAATTCCGCCACAAAAGATCAGAAAACAAAGGAAGTACGTCACAGCTCTATTGTGGATCCCATATTCGATCAAGGATCTGATCATGGATTATCCGCCAGCTGGAAGATTTCACCTGAGTTATCCATGCGTACATAAAGCGGTGTGATGATTTGATCTTTGTTCAAAAAGTTTACTCCGCTCACAACAACCCTATCCTTATCAGATAGTCCGGTCACAACCGCATATTGATCGGCGAGAGTGATGATCTCGACAGTCTTTAAAGAGAGGTTGTTTGTAACAGAATCAGCTACCCAAACAGTCGACGCTTGCCCATTTTGGCTTAAAAGAGCACTTAAAGGGAGTTTAAAGGTGATTTTTTTTCCGGCATGAGGGCTTGCCTGTTCAAGAAATGCAGTCCCTGTCATTCCGGGGAATAGATAAGTTCCTTCAGGCGGGACAACAAGCAACGTCACTGGAAATGTCCGTGTTGTTTGCGAAGCTTCCGTTCCGATTTCTTCAATGCTTGCTGGAAAGCGAATACCTGGAACGCCATCAAATTTGACATGGATGTTCCGTGCGTCTTTGATGGAAGAAATGATCCGGTCTGGAACATCGATCAAGACTTCAATTTCTTGTGTACTGATGAGCCTAACAATGAATTGTCCGGCGTTGACCTGTTCAAAATTGTCCACGAATGCCGCGACGATTGTGCTATCATAAGGTGCCTTTAATTCCGTATCATCAAGAGCGAGTTTTGCTGTTTCCAAATTAGCTTGGGTCGATTTAAGTTGGCCGATTAAATTATTAACAGCTTCCTGCTTTTGCTTGACCAGGATCTCGCTAACAGCTCCAGGATCTCTTTGAAAAAGATTGGTAAATCGTTCTGATTCAGTTTCAGCAAGTCTAAGAGCTGCTTCTGCCTGCAATAAGCTTCCCGCAATATTATTCACCCGTAGCTCAAAATCGCGCGGATCTAGTTTGGCAAGCACGGTGCCTTTTTTGATCTCCTGTCCGACTAATGCATGTAATTCATGGAGCTGGCCGCTGACGCGAAACGATAAATTCACACTTTTTGCAGGTCTTGATCTCCCTGGAAACATCAATGTCGGATGCAGGTCTTCTGCTTCAACTTGTAAAACCCTGACTCTGCGATCACTCTTTGGCACTTCTTGCGAGGTGCATCCATGCAAAAGCATCGCTAAAATGAGTAGTTTGCGCATAGAATTCCATTGTGAATAAGTTTTGTAGTATCAGAAAATAAATTAATTGAAAATAAGTACTTGCAGTCGATCCGCAGTATAAGCTAGAGTTGATCCATGTTTATTTTTTTATTTTTGTTATTTGCAGGACATGTCTCAGCCGAATTTGATGAGCTGCATGGTCAGCTTTTAGAAATTGAGCACCTGCTTGAAAGATTTGATTCAGATGAATTACAGCAAGCTAAACAGCAGTTGCTGATAAGTCTTGACGGTCAGGTTTTTAATGACCTAGATAAAAATCCCTTTTTATCAAAGAAAGAAAAGAAGCAGATCAAACACTATTTGATCCCTTTTAATCATCCAATGAAACCGTATTTAGATTACATATTTTCAAGTGATCGGGTCATACAGGATTCTAATACATTTACTGCCGCTGGTTTTATTAGTAAGTTTATTCAACCGCGTAGTTTTATTCGTGTAGCGAGCCACCCTTATCTTCCAGGCTATTTACTCAAAGTCTATCTTGATGATGAGCTAAGGATCAAAAAAGAGACGCCCGGATGGAAATGGTTTGTCAATCGGGCCAAGAACGCCAAGCTTATTCGTCGCTATATCAAATTAAACAAATGCAAGTATTTTACAGCTCCGGAGAAATGGATCTATTTACTGCCGGCTAATTCATCGCCTCCAAATGATCCTGCCTACTCAAGGAAAAATGAGATTCTCCTTGTAGAAGACATGCAACTTGTCTCTGATGAAGAAAACCTGCTTGCATGGAAGACCAAGATCACAAAGGCGCATCTGGATGAGTTTTATGACATTATTTCTTATGCCGGGGGAGCCAGTTATCGGGCGGATAATGTCGCCTACACAAAAAACGGTAACTTTGCCTTTATTGATACCGAATATTCGCGTAAAAAATCGCCAAATTATGATTTGATCTTACCGTTTCGGTCTGATGA
>CAZOAX010000239.1:824-3939 GCA_964577735.1 uncultured bacterium | reverse complement strand
AGTTTTGTTGAAAGTAGCATGAGCAAGACATTCACAACACTATTCTTTACTCCTTTTTTAGGCATGTCTACCGTTGAATTGCGACAACCAAATGGGATGGGTAAAGCCGTTTTATCCTTATCTAAACCAGCGTTGACCATTAATTCATAACATTTACAAGATAAGTTCAAATACTTTTTTGCCAGATCAGAATTATTCAACTCATTAAGAAAATAATACGCATTGACTCCAAGAAGCCCCCACCAGCCAAAATCATCTGACCATTTATTGCTTAGATCTTGACCATTAAAGTACTCCAAATTTTTTTCGAGGATCAATTGAAACTCAGCACACTCCCCTTTTACCACTTGGTCAAAAGGGTTTTGTGTTAAAAGCGTTTGAAGAAGAACAAGACAAGCATCAGAGGTGTTCGCTCTTTTCCAAAAATCCGGAATTTCCCATGACTTTTTAAAACATTCAAAAGCCTTTAATCCATAATGTTTCACATCAGAAAGACTTAAATTTTGAGCAATTTCCACATGTGTCAAATTTTCCGTCTTAACACTTGGCGGATAAAAATAATTTTGAAATGAAAAATTAAAAATTGGCCATGCCATATATTTTTCCACTCATTCGATGATTAAATTATTGAATTGATAGCTTGTTACCGAGTTAGATATCAAGATTTTTTTATGTTTCTAACTTTTTTATAACCATCTTATTCACGGGATGCTATAATATCGGCTTTATTTTGAGGATTGTGATGAGAAAACCAGTAGTTAAAAAAAATAATGACACTTCATGGGAAAAAGTCAAACCTTGGTATGACCAAGCAGTTGGCCAGGAAGGACATTATTATCATCAAGAAGTCATCCTTCCTAAACTCATGGCACATTGGAATTTGGACAAGTGCAAATCCCCTGCAATTTTAGATCTAGCATGCGGTCAAGGCGTATTAGCAAGACATATTCCAAGCAGTATCCCCTATACCGGTGTCGACATCTCACCATCCCTTATCAAAGCAGCTGAGAGCTATGACAAAAATCCAAAACACCATTATCATGTATCTGATATTACCAAGCCTTTAAAGGTTGAAGGCGCTTTCACTCATGCATCGATCATCTTGGCTCTTCAAAATTTAGAATTCCCTGATCGAGCGATCAAAAATGCCGCCAAATATCTAGTTGAAAACGGCACATTTTCAATGGTTATCAACCATCCTTATTTTAGAATACCCCGCCAGACGAGCTGGGGAATAGATGAACCGAAAAAACTACAATATAGAAGGATCGATCGTTATCTCTCTCCGTTGAAAATTCCTATTCAGGCACATCCGGGAAAGTTCAAAAATACTGTAGAAACACTGTCTTATCACTGGCCGCTTGAATCCTTAACTGTTTGGCTAAAAGATGCTGGATTTGTAATCAATGAGATTCAGGAATGGTGTTCCAACAAAACAAGTACCGGATCAAAAGCTAAAATGGAAAACAGCGCACGTAAAGAATTTCCTTTATTTATGCACATTTCGGCTCAAAAAATTGTGACTAAAAGTTGATCAGAGGTACTATCAGCATCGATTTTCTTGCAGATAAACACTAAACTCTCTATTCTAAAATCTGCACGATAAATCCTTGATGAATCCTATCGATTGATAACCAATCAGGATTCCGGATAACTTCAGTCATCAAAAGAAAAATTTAGGAAATTATGAACCTCTCCAACTTCTTCATTCGTTCTGTCTTCTCTCTAGTCTCCCTCCTTTTTTTTAGCGCTATATCCATAAGCCTGATGCCAAATCTACCCTACTGGACATCTTTTAGTGTCGGAGCCATCGGTGGATTAAGCTTTGCCGGCTTGCTTTTTGCTGTAAGCCACTATTTGAAAAGCATTTCTATTCGCAATCTTAATGTAGTTGCACTTGGACTCTTGTTTGGCTGGTTTTTTGGATTTGCCCTTGATCAGATGTTCAATGCTGTTGTTGGGCTCATCCCGCAAAGTTTGTCCTATGAAACTATAACGCTCATCAAATCCTGCATTTATTTAACTTCCTGCTATCTAGGGGTTACACTGACCGTTCAAAGTGCAAATGAGCTCTGTTTTTCCATCCCCTTCGTAAAATTCACATCTGTTGAAAATAAACGAAAAGATGTTTTGTTAGATCCTTCACTCTTAACTGATCCAAGACTATTTGATATTGCAAGATCAGGCCTCCTAGATCAGCAATTAATTGTCTCTAATTGCTCACTCGAAGACTTACGCAACCAGATCGAATCTGGTGATGAATCCACCAAATCAAGAGCGCAGGGAGGTTTGGAAGTCTTTAAAAAACTTCAAGCACTTCCAGGACTTGACTTACGTATCATCGACAAAGACTTTCCCGAATGCAAGGATGGAAACACAAAACTCATCCGTTTAGCAAGGAATGTTGGCGCCAATATTCTTTCAGCTGAAATCGGCAAGTTACAACAATTTGATTTGGCTGAATCAAAAATCATCAACATCAATTTACTCTCAACAGCATTGAAGCCCCTGGCATCAGCTGGTGAGAACATCCAAATTAAAATCCAACGTTTTGGTAAAGAGCCCCGTCAAGGTGTCGGATACCTCGATGACGGCACCATGGTCGTTGTCAATGGTGGCGCTGAATATATCGGCAAAACGATTAAAGTGGTTGTCCTTTCCATCAAGCCAACATCATCCGGTCGTATGATCTTCTGTAACACACAAGACATCCCATCTGATCTAGACATCATCTCAGAACATGACACCCCTCATTGTGAGTCAGGTGCAAACTCCTACTACCACGCATGAAAGGACTTGGAACAGATATCATAGAGGTTGAGCGGATCGCCGCCAACCTCACCAAATACGGTGAAAAGTTCCTCGACCGGATCTTCACCCCACAAGAAAAAGCCCACGCCGCCAAATTCAAGGACCCTACCCTTCACGTCGCCGGCAGATTTGCTGCCAAAGAAGCCGTTTCTAAAGCCCTCGGCACAGGCTTCGGCGAAAACCTCGAATTCCACGACATCGAAATCATCAACAACCCAAACGGCAAGCCGGAAGTCACCTTATCCGCTCAAGCCTCCGCGCACTTCGGCCCTCCCACCATCTTGCTCTCCATCAGTCATTGCAA
>CAZOAX010000239.1:0-814 GCA_964577735.1 uncultured bacterium | reverse complement strand
CCACCGCACTCAATCTCTAGCAAAATTTAAACACTCGCCCTAAAACTGAAAAGCATCGAACAAATGAACACGAATCTTTGTGCTAAGGATTTGAGACGAGACTCAAATTTGAAGTAATAGTTTAGGCAACTTTTAGAGCTAAAGATTTGGGAGGAGGTGATACTTCTAAGAACTCTTTAAAATGCTTAGCGAAATCTTCACCGCAGAACTCTGCCATAAGCAATCGAATGACAATTTCAGTCGCTACCGGCATCCCTGTCGCTTTATTATCTTTGCTTTCCCAACCTGAAATGGTGGCATGGGTCTTTAGCCCCAATGTTGTCGCTAATTCTTTCTGAGACATCCCCATATAACCACGAACAAAAGAAAGGTAGGCCCCAGAAAAATGAACAGGCAGCCACAATAAGGTCTTAAACACCAGATCCTCAAGCTCACGGTGATTAATGTCTGGCAGGATCTCGCCTCTAAACTCTCGGCTTTCCACTCCTTCCAAAATGATTGGAAACCCCAAACCATTATATGTAATTTTCTTCATCCTATTCCTCCAATCTAATCACAGTAATAACCACAAAATGTCTATCCTCCGTAAATGCGATACAAATACGAGACTGATCATTATCTAAAGCTCTTCCCCGAATAGCATAATTCCAATCCTCATACTCATCTTTATATTCATCTTTTCGTTTTTCATGAAAACCAGTTTCTATGATGCATTTTATATCTCCAAGAGTAAAATTGCGTTCGCCTTGCCTCAATTTAGCATGACTACTAATGACATAAGCCCCTTTTAACAAGAGCTTCTTTGCCAAAACCA
>CAZOAX010000238.1:0-3949 GCA_964577735.1 uncultured bacterium | reverse complement strand
TGCTGAAGTAGAAACAGAAAAATGGGCCCAAACGCTTTTAACAGACGGAAAAATAAGTCAAGCTGACAAAATCGATATCCAAAATGTTTTATCCCTGACAAAACGGATCTATACACCGCTTGCGATACTCAAACATCACTTTGAGTTCACTTATAACGAAAAGATCGATAAAAAGTCCTTCAAAAAAGAATTTTATGGTACGGTTTCAGAACTTCGGTGCTTCGTTCAATTGGACAGTGATGCAAGGCGGCATTTCTTTGAAATGTTGATTAAGCTCATCAAACTCGGCATGGCCGCCAAACTATATTCGCTGGATGGTTTTGCCATTATCGAAGAAATACTACCCTTCATGCCTCTCACCGTCAATGAAGAGATAAAATTCGACCCCCTTTTCCATCTTTTGCAAACCTTACCTTTTGTCGACGATGGAACAGAAGAGCACTATCTGGCATGGAACACTAAAAGATTATCAATATTGGAGAACTGGAAAAACGCCCCTATTGAAGAAGGGGTCTTGGTCAAAGATTTACAACGAAACCTGGAATTAAAAATTCTCTCCTATTCTGAAATGCAAGAAACGTTAAAATACACCCGCTTATTTATCCTCATCACAGAGCAATACATTGAGAGCAAAGTTTCAAAAGAGGAGTTTCAGCTTGAAGTACAGGACCTTTCCAAATGCACATCCGATGAGAATCCAAGCTTAAATTGCATCCAGGATCTTTTACATCTTGTAAGAATCCCAACTAAACGTAAACGAGCTTATGATGCCTTTTACTATATTCTCGGTCAGAAAAAAAACGCTGAGCAAAAACACTATTTAGAGATTCGGCAATCAGTTGAGAATTTCATTATTTCAGAATCGGATGCGACTGTTAAAAACAAAAAACTATATTCTCAATTTGTCAATGCCATTCATCAATTCATAAAAAAGATACCGTTAAAAAAAGAAAACCTCCCGATTCAGGATCCTATATTAGATGCTTTTGGACTGGAATGCCTGTCCCCTTTAGAGAAAATCGATCTGTATTTAACCTGGGTGACTGAACTTGAGCGCGTCGCTTGCCCAAACAGCCTTCATCAAGCCATTAAAATCCATAGTCAGATTGCTTGTGAGCAAAAGATCTTAAAAGAAGAAGAAACTTACTCCCATTTTGAAAAGAAAGTGGATCTCTTAAAACAAGCTAAGGGTCTTTCGGCGATGGAAGAAGTGAATGAAGCAGTTTGGTTACTTAAACTTGCATTATCCTGTCATCTTCCATCAGACGAATACATCAAGATCCACAAGTTAGTAGAAAATACCCTGGGGAGAAAATTCCCTCAGAAGACTCAAAATTCATCGGATGTAAACCACTCGGTTGCCCTTTCTTATGCAAAGTCCGTGACTGAAGAAGACACACCTCAATACACCGCATTTTACACCGTTCTTTCTCTACTAAAACAGAGGATTGAGAGCGGAGCCTTGCAGTCCAATTATTTTACGCTACTGAAACTCATGCAACCAAAAGCGCCACTCTACCTGTTAAAGCTCGAAAATAAAATTGTCCATGATCCGTACGCCTATTTCCTGCAATTTATCGCTTTAATTGATACGCCCTCAAGAGATCAATACAATCAAATGAATCGGGAAAAACAAGAATTTTTTCAATTATGGATAGAGGAGTTAGCAATCTCTGAAAAGTCACATGTAGCTCAATATGCCAAGGAAAGGCCCCCATTGGAATTTTTAACCTATGAAACATATAGAGAGGCTCTAAAGTATACAAAGGAATTTAAATACAACATTCAACAAAGAGCCGATCAAAAACTATCAGAAGAAGAGTTCCAAAGGAAAATCAATCAGATGTGTGCATCTGCAGCTAAAAAGATCCCTATCAAAACTCTTACTAAGCATACAGATCCTTGCTTAAAAGCTATTTCAGAACTTTGCATATTATTGAAAAATAAAGATAAACGAACCACCCTTTACGCAGCGATGTCTCATACCTTTGACCAATGGAAGAGAAGCTTCCCTGTAGAGCTTCCTCACATCGATCATTATATAAAATACCTTGAAGCAAGAAAATCGACAGAAGATTTGATCTTAAATCAATACGAGCTAGTCACAAAAAACAAAATTCTTTATGTAACCTTCTTTAAAACCATTATAGCGCACTTTAAAACTGTCCTGGAATCAGGCATTTACCATTCTGTCCCGATCATCGATCCTGTCGCAGATGCGTTTGCCATGGAAGAACTCCCAACCTGTGAAAAAAGCAAACTACTCCACTATTGGATCACTAGCTTAGATCAATCCAACGCACCCATGGCAATTTGTCAGGTCGATCTACTAAAAAGCAGCTTAGACATCGAGTGTAAAAAGCTCACGCCTCTTGATATAGAACAGTTCCTGTACAAAAGACTTGAAATGTTGAAACGACTAAAACCGTCCTTAGACGATACTACGATCAATGAGGAAATAGAAGCGATTAAGCATGGCTCGCTCGCCCTTTCAGAGAACAAAGCAACTGCCATCCAAAAGAAACTCCTCTTTTGAAACCTATCCCTTAACTAAACATACTAAATTGCAAACCAAAAAAGAATAACAGGATAATAGGATAGGCAGGATAAATACAAAATCCTGTCTATCCTATTATCCTGTTATTTATTACCAAATAATTTGCTATTCTTCGTTAAAGGAGGTAGAAGGCACAACATATTCCCTGCAAGAACCATGGGACAATTCTTCTACAAAAGAATTAGGGAGTTAAATAAACTATACCGAACACATTTGAAACAAAACTCTTTCTGGACACTCTGAATGACCCCTCCAGTGACTCATCACAAAATCGCAAGTGCATACAAGCTCGCTCCAGACTTTGAACAACTGCCTTTTTTGGATAAATTAAAGAAGATCGGTTTCATAGACGATCACTATAATCTCTTGTTCACTCCCTCTAAAACGCCCCTTATCAGTGCAAAAGGGCATCATCGTTTTAAGTGTTTGATGGAAAAAGAAGTCCTTGGATACGACGCTAACGGCGAAATTGTTTTCCAATTGAAAGAATCTGAATACGTAAAGGGCTTTGCTGATTTTTTGTCACCAACAGGAATAAAAACGAAGACCTTCTTAAGAGGAGGCTATGCAGCCTATGTTGCAGATTTAAATGAGTATTTGGAATTCCTGATCCGTGAGTTTTTGCGTTCAAAAAATCTCTCACCGACCCTTCTGGATAAAGAAATAGAGGCTTTTAAAAATCAAAACGAAGAAGAGCCTCACGATGTCGACCTCTTTGACTATGTGATCAATGAAGGGATCCCGCCGACGGCTCTCCGTGCCTATTTTACAGAATTCATTAACCAGAAAGACATTAAGTTCCTTCAACTGCTGATCCCCCAAGTTTCCACGCTCTTCCCTTATCTTGAAAACTACGTCCTCTTCACACTGGGAAATGAATCCTTTCAAACCGACCGGATCATAGGCCGCCTGAACCACAATTATCTTTATACACGCGATGATATCCGGATTGAGATCACTGGCAATCAGATCCACATCCCGGAAAGTGCTGGCAATTTTTGGCAAATGGTGGTTGATCGAAAGCTGAAAATAGCAAGAACAGAATCTTGGCACCAAAAAGATTTCAGAGCTGGACTTACAGCCCTTCAACTTACTCTAGATGGTCACACTCTGATCGAGAGCGAATGTTCGCTTGAAAGTATTTTCCGCTATGCACTCAGTACCAGATCAGACAAGATCTTTCAAGCTGCAATAGACCGAGCCAAGCTTCACTGCAAAAACAAACCTGAATTTCTAAGTAGTGTTCTGATTGCGTATTTGCAAGCTGCAAAAAAGTTGGAGCTGACAATACCTGCCAAGCACCTGCAAATATTGACAAAGGAGATCGGCTCAAAGCAAGTACTCTCACTACTCATCGGCAACAAAGACTTCTCTCAAGATCTCGCGGTCTTA
>CAZOAX010000237.1:0-4009 GCA_964577735.1 uncultured bacterium | reverse complement strand
TACCAAAGGCGTTATCTTCCTTCTGGCCGCCAATTGTTTCCAATTTCGCTTCTCTTTCCTTAACTGCCATTTCATACATTTTAGAGCGAAGCATCTTCATGCAGGACTCTCTATTCTGAATCTGGCTCCTCTGGCTTTGGCAAGAGACGACTATTCCAGTCGGTATATGGGTCATTCGGACGGCTGAGTCTGTTTTATTGACGTGCTGGCCACCGGCACCTGAAGCCCGATAGGTGTCTACACGGATATCTTCTGTCCTTAGCTCAACAGTGATGTCATCTCCAATTTCAGGGGAAACATCAACGGATGCAAAACTTGTATGCCGTTTGCCGTTTGAGTCAAATGGCGAAATGCGCACAAGTCTATGGACCCCTTTTTCAGATTTTGCATAGCCGTAGGCAAAAGGACCTTTAAAGTGCATCGTGATGCTTTTAATGCCGGCGACATCTCCTTCGACGGTATCAATGATCTCCACATCCCAGTTCTTTTTGGATCCCCAGCGCTGGTACATGCGGGAGAGCATCAAGGCCCAGTCACAGGCTTCAGTTCCACCGGCGCCTGAGTTAATGGATAAATAGCAGCTTAATTTATCCAGTTCACCAGATAGCATTCTACGAATTTCAAGATCGGCAAGGTCCTTATCGACTTCTGCAAGCTGAAGTTTTAATTCATTCAGGAGCTCTTGGTCGCCAAGTTCTTCAGCATCAGGAAGAAGTGCTTTCACGTCTTCAAAGCTTGTCTTGATTTTCATAGAGGGGACAAGCCACTCATTCAGGGATTTGCACTCGTTTATCACAGTTTGTGCTTTTGTACTATCATCCCAGAAGGTTGCGCCTTCCATCAAATTTTCTAATTCTTTAACCCGGGTTTGTTTGCTGGATAAGTCAAAGATACCTCCACATATGCAGCAAACGATTTTCTAGAGATTCAATAAGTGCTTGTGTTTCTGCGTTCATCGTAATGCCTTAAGTTAGAGTAGATTTGACAAAATTTTACTTCTTGGCGCCATAATTGTCAAAATGGAGAATAATGTCATCCTTATCATTAAAACTATAATTCCATCCCCAGGAGGGTGCTTTTATGGATTCCAGGGTAAATTCAACTTTTTCGCCATTCTGGATAGCTGTCATCCTTTTTCCTGAGGGAACAACTATGTTATAATTTCCTTTAAAGCTAATATCTTTAGCATGAAACTCCCCATTACCTTCAATTTGAATTTTTACAAATTCTTTTCGATGTATCTGATATTTCCAAAAAATGGAGGCTGCTTCTAAATCAATCCCTTTATTGTCAATTTTGACATTTTCAAGAATGCATTTGCCGGTATTGGCACTATATTCTCTGATTCCTTTGGCGTCGATATGTCCAGTGATATGATCTGCATAAATGAGCAAACTGCCTTTTAAATTGAGATCTTTGATCAGGATATCTGCGATCTCCAATTTCAATTCTGCTTTTTCGTGGATCATTCCTTTTTGTAATTTTTGAATGATCACCTGATAGACGGGTCCAAGAGCCGGGTTATAGGTAAAAAGAAAGGAAGGGCCATTGGACGAATAATCTTCTTCATTTATGGAAGGAACTTTAAATCCGGCAAGTTCAAGAAGCTCTTTACCGTTCTTAAGAACTTCAAGAAGGGTTCCGTCTGGAGTATCTCTTAAGACATTGTTTTTCATGGATCGTTTAGTGGCAGCAAGTGTTTTTCTGCGTATATTGTACGTCACAAAAGCGGGAAGCTGTTTTTTTTCATCTTCTGATAGCGGATTATGAGAGTCATATGTGAGCCAGTCGGCAATGTTCTGCATCGTCGTTTCAAGTCTTCCAGCCGGAGCTTTTATGATTTCACCGCTCTTAAGCTTTAAAGCAGCCTCTGACTTCAAATTGATCATTAAACCGGGATAAGGGTGCTCTTTGATGATTTTTTCAAGACCTTTGAGATTCGCATATAAGATGTTGCTATTGGCCGGGAATTGCGAAAAGGGACTTGAGGGGCTTTTCGGAACGTCTTTAACGCCCTGATGATCAAATTCCGTGTATTCCACGTTTGTAATCGTATAGCGGTAACCCTTATCTGTTTTTTCTTTTATCAGGACATCCATGCCTTCTTCACTTTGCACATAACGATCGCAAGAAGAAAAACCAAAGATTTTGTTTTCACTGGACCCTATTCCGGTAAGTGCAAAAAGCCCATTATCCACGCCGGCGATTGGATTGTTGATTTGGCGGATAAGGATTTTATGATGCCGATTTTTCTTAAGCCATTCAAGGGCACCTTGATCCTGGAGCAATTTCCAGATGACCCCATGTCCGCCCGGTTTCAGTGCAAGTGTAAGAGAATCCCTGACGGCCCACTCTCCGCTATGGCAAATCACAGGAACAAGCGGTTGATGAATAAAGTAATAGCTATGCTGGGGTCTTCCGAACCAGTTTTTGGATTCAAAAATGCCGTGAACGCGATTATGGTTGTTTTTTTCAATGGATGTCATCAAGACAAAAGGGGTGGTCGCTTGCTTATGCTCAAGCTTGTAGTAAAGGTATTCTTTTCCAATAACATCCCGGATCAGGCCCTCAAGTAGTGTGTAACCTAGAAATTCAAGCGAAGCTGCCGGCAGTGGCTCACCGGTTTTAGAGTCTTTCAGGTCGAGCCTGTCAGCAGCACCGGCTATTGGGTAGATCTCAGCCATTTCTGGGGTAGCCTTAATGCCATTTTTAACATAAGTGTTATTTGTGACAGTCAGATCATAGAGCGGCGGTTTTTCATATTTTTTTGAGTTGGCAGGATGGATTTCTTTTCCAATTAACAGTTCTAAAAACTTGATATGATAGCCGACTATTCCTCCGATCTCTTTATAAAATGCCTCAACAGGTAATAGTGATTCAAGAAAGGCGATTACCTCCTCAGATTGATAGGAGTCAATTCCTTCAAAGATTTTCTCTGCCTGTCCGATTGCAAAAAGAGATTCGAGAATGACCTGTAGATTAAAATTTAATCCCTCTATTCCATTCCTAGGGCACTGATTGCAGTTTTTAAGGATTTCAAGCTTTTCTCCATAAGAATGGCAGGCAACAAGTGCATCCTTTAGCGGCGTCAGCAGCTTGATTTTTTCTTGGACCTGTTGAGGGTCAGGGGAGGTTTCTGCCATAATGAGTTGCTCTGAATGGATTTTTATCTAATTTTAGCATCACTTTAACTTAAGAGAGTAATTAATGCCATGGATGTTGATTTTCAGTCACTTAGGAATGGTCTCAGGGGAACCTGCATTTTTTTCATTATCTTGGGTCACTGAATTCTTTTGACTGTAAAATGCGAGAGCGTCTAAAACCATTTAAGTATTGGAACCATACCAAATCAGATTAGAGTAAACACTATAAGGAGTCATCAAATGACAGAGAAGAAAAAAACATCAGCATTCATGAGACCAGTCGGCGTAAGCGACACATTAGCTGAGATCGTCGGCCACGGCCCAATGCCAAGAACTGAAATCACAAAAAAATTATGGGATTACATCCGTAAGCACAAGCTTCAAGATACAAACAACAAAAGACAGATCAATCCAGACCAGAAGCTTGCTAAAGTCCTTGGATCTTCCTCGCCAATTGATATGTTCCAAATGACAAGCAAAGTTTCTAAGCACATCAAAGAGCCAGCCCTCGCTGCTAAATAGATTTATCTTAATACCGGATCTTTCCTGGATCCGGTGTTATTTTATTTAACATTCCTTTATACTTCTTTCTATGTTAAGTAAAAATTTTTTATGGGATGCATTTTGTTTCACGTCGATTTTTGGTATTTGGCCAAGGTTTATTGAGCCAAGGCTGCTTAGCAGTTCTTCAATGGAAGTGACAATTCCAAAACTCAAGAAAAGTCTGAAAATTGTTCAGCTCAGCGATTTGCATTTTAACGAGACCATCAATCCAAGGTTCTTGAACAAAATCCTTAAGGCTGTTGAAAGAGAAGCGCCTGATCTCATTGTGATAACGGGTGACTTTCTATGCCTCGGGCAGATGA
>CAZOAX010000236.1:0-4014 GCA_964577735.1 uncultured bacterium | reverse complement strand
AATAGTTCTTTAATTGTGGGTAATTGCGCCAAGCCTTGTCCCTTTATTTTGTTTGACGACGGCATCTTGCGAATTGCAAGATTTCGGTCTTGGTTAAAAATTTAATTTATACATACTCAAAACTTTTAACATGGAATGTGGTGGGGATTGAGTATAGCGCCTGATCAGAATCGAACTGACACGAGTAGCTTGGAAGGCTACGGTTCTACCATTGAACTACAGGCGCACGAGTAGAAGTCTGGAGCCATTATGCATAACTTTGCTATTTTCCTGCAAGCGGATAATCATCTTTTTGGTACCATGCATACTTTGCCCCTCTAATAACGACGAAATCATCTATGCGAAAACAAGCACAAGGCCCCTCATCCATACATGAGAAGGCCAATGTAGTACTTAATCTTATTTTGATCGCACTCTTTGTGATTGCTGTCCGGATCTGGCATTTGAGTGTGGTGGAGTACGATGATAAATTTGAACAGTCGAAAAAACCTCAGCGTAAAACAGTGATCGAGCCGGCAAAACGGGCGACTATCCGTGATCGGTTCAATATCCCTCTTGCCTTTAATAAAATTGTTTACAGCGCAGGGGTTTCCTATTCACCGATCCGCCAGGTTCCGGCTACGGTTTTTGAATATGATGCAGCAGGAAAAAAAATAAAGAAACCAAGGCGGAAGGAATATATCCATGAGCTTGCTGCTATGCTGGGCAAGGAGCTTGGTCTTGATGAAAAAAGGGTTGAGGATTTGATCTATGCCAAGGCATCACTCTATTTTAATATTCCCTATATCCTTAAATATGAAATATCCGAGGAGCAATATTATCGCTTGAGGATGATGGAGAAAGATTGGCCTGGGTTGACCGTCCAAAGATATTCAAAGAGAGTTTATCCAAATGGGAGTTCTGCTGCAGATATTGTTGGTTACATGGGGGCGATCAGTCGGGAAGAGTATGAGAGGATCATTTTAGAGAAAAAAGTTTTGAGTGAGTTTCTTTTAGCGTGGGAAAGTGGTGAGGATCCATCGTATCCGCTCTCCTATACTTCTTTGATGGATGTTAGAAAAAGATACAATGAACTTGAATCCCTGGCCTATAAAGCGCAAGATTCCGTTGGAAAAACGGGTATAGAAGCTTTATTTGAACAACAACTAAGGGGATTTCAGGGAAAAAAGACCTTCTATGCCGACTCCAAGGGGAATTTATTGCAGGAATTGCCCGGTTCACAATCTCCACAAACCGGAAAAAGAATCCTGCTCAGCATTTCACAAGAGCTTCAGGAGTATGCAGAGATCCTTTTGGCTCAAAATGAAGAAGTGCGCATCGCAAGGAGCATGGGGCATGGCAGGCGAATTAAAAACCAAAAGCAGCCCTGGATCAAAGGGGGAGGCATCGTGGTCCTCGATCCGAAGTCAGGAGAGGTTCTTACGCTTGCAACATATCCTAGATTTGATCCGAATGATTTTTTAGCTAATAAAGATACTGAGGCGGGTAAATTAAAAAATGCCGAGATCAATAAGTGGTTTGAAAATGAAAGCTATCTTGCAGATCTTTGGAATGAAAATCTTCCTTTAGAAAAAGAGCTCTACAATAGCAAGCAAGAAAAGTTTTATATGAAACGAAAATGGATCACATGGCCGGCTTTTTTAGATCAGCTTTTACCCAAAGGGCATCCGATTATTGCTTGGTTCCATGAACATCCAAATCTTTCGGATCCGATCGAAGTACTACAGGCGATGGATGATCTTGAATCCCAAGGAGTAGATATAAAAAAATTTGTGAGGGAAGAAGGCGTATCCCATCCATTAAATGAGCATTTGAGTTTTCTTTCTACGCCCTATACAAAGCTTTTATTTTTAGATTGCTGCCAGCTTGCAGTGGATCATCGGACTTTTTCAAAACAATTGGAGCAAGTAGCTAAAAAGCAGTCGATACAGGCACATAAGGAGGCCGGATCTGCTTATTTTGCATTAAAAAATGAAGTTCGCTCCATGGCAAAAGATATTTTTCATCGCGAGATATTCTCACAATGGCGCACTTTGAATGAAAAGAAGTTTTTAAAAGAGAAACGGGAAGAGGAGAAACTGGCTAAAACCTATCCTAAGCCCTATATAGACTATCTGGATGCAAAAGAACAGGAGCTGTTTGCAACCTTTTGGTCAAAAGTTGCAAACGATTTTTGCCAAATTTTGCTAGATGGCACGTCATCCTATACTAAGGACAATTGCTTCACCTCGTATTTTAGGCAGCTGAATCAGGAGATCGCTCAAGGCGCTCATCCTGCTCTTTCCTGGAGGCCAGCTTATGATAAATTGTTAAATGCATTAAAGGATATCCCGAAGGAGCATCTTAAAACCTATCTTGCGACTCTCCGTTCTTATGAAGATTTAAATCGCCCCTTGAAAGGGAAATATCGGTCTTTAAGAAGTCGCGGGGCAACGCAGCTGGAGAAGCATTTGGCCTCATCGATTTATCCCACTTATGGACATGGATATGGAAGATCTTATGCCTATCGACAGGCTTCTACGCAAGGCTCTATTTTTAAAATGGTGACGGCGCATGAAACGCTTTTACAGACGAATGAAGAGTCACTAAAAGCAGGAAAGGGAATAAAAAATTTCAATCCACTTGAAATCATGGATGACATTTTCAAAATGGGAAATAATACGTTTGTTGGCTACAACGCGCTTGGTAAAGCCATTCCTCAGCTCTATAAAGGCGGCCGTATTCCAAGAAGCCATGCATCTCGGATGGGTAAAATGGACCTTCTGCAGGCGATCGAAACCTCAAGTAATCCCTATTTTTCACTTCTAGCAGGAGATGTTTTAAAAAATCCAAATGACCTTGCTGAGGCAGCTAAAAAATTTGGCTTTGGTAAAAAAACAGGGATCGAGCTTCCAGGCGAAATATCCGGAAGTGTGCCTAAGGACTTAGAGACTAATCGCACAGGGCTTTATGCGACTGCGATCGGCCAGCATACGTTGGTTGTTACGCCTATTCAGACAGCTGTATTCCTCTCTTCCCTAGCCAATGGGGGAGAGCTGCTCAAGCCCAAAATTGTGAAATATCTTGTGGGATCTTCGATGGGGCATTCTGAGGATTGGCTTTATGCAGAGCTGGACAGAGATACAGAGTCGCTGAAAGCTCTAGGGATTGATTTTCCACTATTTGATTCAGCCAAAGCGCAAAATAAAATCCAGGTCGAAAATCAAGGCAAAGAAGTGGTTGGAACTGTTGAAATGCATCGTTCTCTACGCAATCATCTTTTAGAAGGAATGCGCCGGGTGGTCAAACGCACGCATCAGGAAAGCCTTGCCGGTCTTTCCCGTCTTTATCAGGATCGTCCTGAGGCTATTAGCGACTATATTGATTTGAAAAATCAGATCATTGGTAAGACTAGTACGTCTGAGTCCATGGAGCGGATCGACATGGATGAAGAAGAAGGAACCAATCTCTACACACATACCTGGTTTGGTGGCATTTCTTTTGAGAAGGATGTCAGTCCAAGCTTTGATAATCCAGAACTTGTTGTCGTAGTCTACTTGCGCTATGGGGCATTTGGAAAAGAAGCTGCACCTCTTGCAGCACAGATTGTCCGCAAGTGGCGCGAGATCAAAGATTCCCATGCATTAAATTAGCTTGTGAGATCTTTTCTTCCATACCTTCTTAAGTGTTCTGGATCAATTGCAGCCCAAATAGGATGGGCAAGTAAATGCACTGCGACACTAATGGCTGCAAAGGGTGCTACAATTGCGACTATTGCGGTTATGGGCACTGCGAGAAATAGGTATCCTACGCCACGCAAGAGGGAGCAATCTTCATTTGTGCAAGACCCAAAGATATTTCCTAACCCTTTTATGATCGGTTCAACAATGCACCCTATTGCTATTGCGAGGACGGTTGGTATTTGTGTTAATGAGTAAGGGAGTCCCATTGCCCGTCTGCAGCTATGGCTTTCTCCAAGCAAGGCATCTCTTGTATCGTTTTCTATTTGAGTTGCAAGGTCGAGAGTTTGTAGGC
>CAZOAX010000235.1:0-4030 GCA_964577735.1 uncultured bacterium | reverse complement strand
TATTGTTCTAGAAAAAAGACCTAAAAGAACTGTTGCCAAGCTTAAAGTAGCTCCTATTAGGCGTCCTAGTCTTAAATCTGTCGCTAGTTCATCCGTTAAAAAGAAAACAAGAGGCTCGGTATGAAAAAACGAAGGATTAAATATACTGATGAACCGCTAGGAAAAATTCGAATTGTCGCTAATTTCTTACCAAAACCTAAAGACTTAGTGCTAAAACTAAATCCAGCGATAAAAAAGTAGTTTCTTAAACGTGTTTTCTTCCAGATGATTTTCTGACTTGCGGGATGTTTAAAAGTTGCTCGATTCCTTGAGTTATCCAGGAGTTAAGACTAATTCCAGTGCGTTTTGCTTGAGAAGCTGCTTTCTCATGAGTTTCTGGAGGTAAACGAAGCATGAGTTTTCCTGAGAAGGGTTTTTCAGGGGCTCTCTTCAGTTCCTTGCAAAAGTCAAGGTATTCATCCACAGAATCTTTAAAAGCTTGCTCGAGTTCATCCACCGAAGTCCCTTGAAATGTGATGACATCCCTTAATCCAACAACTTCTCCATGGAAAAGCTTAGCGTCTTCGTCATAATTGACGTATCCTCGATATCCTTTATGCTTCATGTTTTACTCTCTCTTCAAAAGTCGATAAATTGTTAAACGAGAGTTTTTGTGTCCAAGGTTAAAGAATCTTCGGCTTCATGTCTTTTATTAGTCTTGAAGTCTAAATAATTGAAATTTCGAAATGTATCTCGAAATAATTTATTCTTTGCATTAAGTTCATCTAAAATTGACAATCTTATGCAAAGCTCTGTTGTGGGGGTGATTTTGGCAAATGCATTTTTAGCATTTTCCCAGTGGATGACGCTAGCATGCGTAACACCAAATTTATTAGCAAAATGGCTGTATGTCATCTCAAAATAGTTCCGAATGAATTTTATTTCATTCCCATTTAAGGGGAGAGGTTTTTGAGCTAAAGCTAATAGTACATTGCGTTGCAGTGCGTTGTAATCGATATCTGGTACTTCACAGCCCCTAACTTCAATTAAGGACACGTTTAAAAGGATAACGGGAAAGCCAAGTCCGTCATATTCGAATTTAGCAATATTTTTTTTCTTCATATAGAGGCCTCCTTATCCACGTTTGGTAATATTTATCACAGTAATGATTAATAGCTTTTTTTTGTCATCAAAACTGATGATAACCCGTATTTTTTCATCTTGTAGGGTGTTCCCTGAGATTGCATAATTCCAAGCCATCCATTCATCTTTAAATTGATCATGTTTCAACTCTCGATAGCCATGTTTGATCACATAAAGAGCATCCAAAAGAGTAATATCTCGTTCCAATTGCCTGCATTCGGCATGGAATGTGGGTAAATACTTACCAGATTCAATGCATTCCCTTGCAAGTTCCAATACATTTTCGATTTTAGCCGGTCGTTTCACATTATGCTCTCACTTAACTTCATTGTAAATCATTTACAATTTAACAGTCAAGTTGTAAAATAATATTTTTGGATTGAAAGATGAAGGTCTGAGCTAATTTAAGGAGTAAAATATGAATTATGAAACTATTATGTATTGGATTAAAGAAGTCGGAGAGGTAATTGTATCGATAGGGGCAATCTATGGAGTTATTTATGCACTTTTTAAAATAGTATCTAAATTTTCAAAATGTGTAAAACATAAAGTAATAATTTTTTTTCGGTGTATCTGTGCCAGAATTAAGCGGTGGGTTCCTTTTGTGTGGAAAAAAGATTACATAGTCTTATGTGATCTTTTGGGAATCACGCAAAATCAAAATATCAAACTTCAGTCTGACATTGGATGTTTGCAGAATGAATTTGATGTGATCAGTGAAAAACTGAAGAATTATGAAAAGATCGAAATTATAGAAAATATCATGTATTTGGGTGGTAGAGAGATCTGCTCTAGGTGCTACGATGCCAGTTCAAGTAATGATCGTTTAAGAGTAACCCTATTGCCTAGCAGTCCTGAGATAGATGGATTGTTTTATTGCCCTGCCTGTAAAACACATTATAAAACCCCGGAAGCTGCTTTAAAGCAGATTAATAAGAGCAGGGAATCTTTGCGAAATGTAGGTTTTCATGTTCAGGGAGTGTCAAGTCGGAAACGGTTATAGAGTGAATTACTTCATTTAAGTAATTAGTGATTCCAGTGTCGTATAGAGAATAAAAAAAGGCACTTAAGCGAAGCTTAAGTGCCTTGATCTCCGGAAGTTGGGGTCGAACCAACGGCCAATGGATTAACAGTCCACTGCTCTACCACTGAGCTATTCCGGAATGTGGCTAAAATATAGTGGATTTAGGAATTTATCTGCAAGAAAAAAGGAGCGATTTTTTTTTATCGCTCCTTTTTTCTTGGGGGATCTTAGTAATCCATGCCTTGTGGCATAGCCATGGCGGGCTTTTCTTCAGGGATGTCTGCAATGACAGCTTCTGTGGTAAGGAGCATGGATGATACAGACACGGCGTTCTCAAGGGCAAGGCGGGTGACTTTGGTCGGATCGAGGATTCCGGCTTTCATCATGTCAACGTACTCGCCTGTGAGGGCGTTGTAGCCGCTGTACTCAGGGAGCTTCTCAACGTTCATGAGAGTGACGAAGCCTTCCTGGCCGGCGTTCTCTGCAATTTGACGGAGGGGAGCGCTGAGGGCGCGGATGATCAGGTTTGCACCGGTTTTTTCATCACCTGTGAGTTTTTCTACGAGCTCACGGACAACTGGAATACAGCGAACGAGAGCGACACCGCCGCCTGGAACAATACCTTCTTCGATGGCGCAGGCTGTTGCTTGCTGAGCATCGTCGACGCGGTATTTCTTCTCTTTCATTTCAACTTCAGTTGCTGCTCCGACACGGATCACGCCTACGCCGCCGGCAAGTTTTGCAAGGCGCTCTTGGAGTTTTTCACGGTCGTAGTCAGATTCAGTTTCTGCAATTTGACGTTTGATGAGGGCGATCTGCTCTTTGATCTTGGCTTTGTCACCGGCACCTTCAACGAGGGTTGTTTCGTCTTTGGTAATTTCGGCTTTTTTAACACGTCCAAGTTGTTCTAGGGTGGTTTTTTCAAGTGTAAGGCCGATCTCCTCTGAGATCACTTGTCCGCCTGTCAAGATAGCGATATCTTGAAGCATCGCTTTTCTTCTGTCGCCAAAGCCTGGAGCTTTAACAGCGCAGATTTTGAGGCCGGCACGCAGTCTATTAATCACGAGGGTTGCTAGTGCTTCGCCATCGACATCTTCTGCGATGATGAGGAGGGGACGTCCGCTTTCGGCTACGGCTTGGAGGATTGGAATGATTTCCTTGATGCCGGAGATTTTCTTCTCTGAAATAAGAACGAAGCAGTCTTCAAGGACGCATTCCTGGTTCTCCGGGTTGGTCATGAAGTAGGCAGATAGGTAGCCGCGGTCAAAATTCATCCCTTCTACTACATCCAGGGTCGTTTCAAAGCCTTTGGCTTCTTCGACTGTGATAGTGCCGTCCTTGCCGACTTTCTCAATTGCTTGAGCGATGATATCGCCGATGTCTTTGTCGTTGTTAGCAGAGATGGTGGCGACTTGAGCAATTTCTTGCGTAGTGTCGATTTTTTTGCTGAGTTTGGAAATCTTTTCAAGAACAGGTTTGAGGGCTTTTTCCATGCCGCGCTTAAGGTCCATTGGATTTGCGCCGGCAGCTACGTTGCGAAGGCCTTCTGAGTAGATGCTTTCTGCTAGAACAGTCGCTGTTGTGGTGCCGTCTCCAGCTCGGTCAGCTGTTTTACTTGCCACTTCTTTCACCATTTGAGCGCCCATGTTCTCGAACTTATCTTCCAGTTCGATCTCTTTTGCGACTGTGACGCCGTCTTTTGTGATGTGGGGGAGACCGTAGGATTTATCGATAATGACGTTGCGCCCTTTAGGTCCAAGTGTCACGCTGACAGCTTCAGCTAGTGTGCGAACGCCTTTTAGGATCTTTTGGCGGGCTTCTTCTTTGAATTTGATTTCTTTTGCCATGTGTAAGTTCCTTAGTTAATTATTTTTCGATGATGGC
>CAZOAX010000234.1:0-4034 GCA_964577735.1 uncultured bacterium | reverse complement strand
ACAACAAAGTTTCTGAAGTATGGCTGCATAAAGGTACATCTCCTGAATGGATCCTGCTTGAATCAGATGCCTATGCAATCAAAGGAGAGCCGGAAAAAGCTAAAGCTATCTTAGAGACAGCTCCCTTGGAAAAAGAGCATGAGATCAACCGTCTTATCAGGCTTGCCCTGCTAAATGGAAAAGAGCACCCTAAAGTGGCCTGGAACTACTTAACTGAAGCGATTAAAGTCGATCCGGATCTTGCAGAGCTAAACTTATACCGCGCTAAATTACTGGAAGGCTCAGGCAGAGCAGATCTTGCTGCTTTAGAATATAAGCAAGCGACCGCAAAAAATTCCAATGCGCCCTTTTTTCAAGAAGAGCTTGTGGATTTTCAACTCAACCAGAAAAATTTTGCAGATGCCTATGAGACTTTGCAAACAGCTCTGAAATCAAATGCAAGTGATAAGTTATGGCTTAGAACTGTTTTTTTAAACAAAGTCTACAAGCCTGCAAAATTACATCTTGCTGACGAATCGCTACCTACAGGAGCCACAACTCCGTTTGTTCGCTATTTACTTGCTATCCCTCCAACAGAATTCTGGAGCGAGGCACTATTGTCCTCTCAGCCGGCTGTCGAACAAATTGCAGTACATGTCCCTGAAGCTCAATGGTTGAAGGTTTTTGAAGATTTAAGGACCGGATCTGAGGTGCAAGCATTTGATACGCTAACTAGTGCCCCTGAAATGGCAACTTTGAATCCAGCTCTTTATTATGGCCTCAAAAAAACCATTGCTCTTCGTCATCCTTATTTAAAAACAGATGATATCGATCTTCCAACTGAAAATACCCATCCGGTATTTACCGCCTTGTTCAGTGAAAAAATTCCTAAGGAATATATTCCCTTTTTGACAAGCAAGGAAGCTTATCCGGCCTTGATCCTTGCTTCAGGCTGGTATGAAGCGGCTTTAAATTTCCATGGTTGGATCCCTAATAAGCCGGCAAACTATGGAACCTTATCTCAAGACACACCCCGTTGGGTGGCTTTCGGATATGCCAAGACCCTCGTTGCCAATAGATCCAATGAAGAAGCACTCAGCTTTATCAATCAGCAGGCACCTTCCCCTCAGCTATCTTTACTTTCAGCTGAGTTGAATTTAAAGCTCGGTCACTATGCCGATGCGGAAAAAAACTTACGTCCTTACGTAAAATATGCCTCTCCACTTGGTGTGAAGTCAGCTCTTTTGCTTTCGCAGATTTATAGCACGAAAGGGCAGTTGCCTTTAGCAAAGCAAGTCATATTGGATAACAATGAACTTGCTAGCTCCGTTGCCGGGAAAGAAGCTCTTGCAAGGCTCGAATTGAAGTTTGGAAACAAAGATGAAGCAGAAAGACTTTACTCTCAACTCAGCGACACCTCCGTGGAAGCTAAGTCTTTCCTCGCCAAAAAAGCCTTTCAGGCAGGCGACTACAAAACCGCGTATAAGCTAACCCGCGTGTTGGCAGAACAGTTTCCGGATAGGGCAGACTTAAAGGCCCAGCTCAGCCAAATCGCAGAGGCTGCTAAAAAATCCTAAAATAAAGGAATAACCGTAAGGTTATTCCTTTCAAGCTTAGTTGTTTATATACAAATTAAACGCTCGTGCCCGCCTACAGCGTGCACTAAAGGCGCAAAGACGCAAAGCCTTCGGCTGAACAAATCTATTCAAATTAAACTTTTTACGCTCTTTAAAAGAGCGTAAAAACTGCTTGCAAAGAAGAAAGGAACTTTCTTCTTTGCAAATGAAAGTTCTTGGCTGCCGAAGGCCTTGCGTCTTTGCGCCTTTAGTGAGCGCTGAAAGCAGCGAACGAGCGTTTAAGCTTTAGTGGTGGGTGGGGAAGACCTTTTTGAAGTATTCGTTGGGGATTTCGCGGAGGAAGCGGCTGGGACGCTGGAAGCGTTCACTGCCGAAGAGATAGCGCATCTGGGCGTCGGTCATGTAAAGGAGCTCTTTTGCGCGGGTCATGCCAACGTAACAAAGGCGCCGTTCTTCCTCGACAAGTTCAGGATTGTCCCTTGAATTGGCGTGCGGCAGGAGATCCTCCTCCAAGCCCACAATGAAGGCACAGTCGAATTCAAGCCCTTTACCATTATGAAGAGACATCAAGCTGACTCGTTCATTGGAATGTTCGGCAAGATCAAGAGCTGCTTTTAGAGATAATTCTTCTAAAAACTGGGTCAGGGAGCGCTCTTCAACAGACATATCCCATTCGATCCCTTTCGCGACAAGTTCGTTTATGTTCTCTTTCCGATCATCAAAAGTTTCCTGGTCTTCTTTAAGATAGTTCACGTATTGGGTTTCAAAGATCGTTTCTTTAATGATATTTTCTAAAGAATTTGTTGTGGCTACTTCCCTTAAATGATCGATCACGCGCAAATACTCGATGATGCCTTCTTTGGCTTTGGCTGAAAGGGAAACTGGGATCGAAAAGGTCTCTTTACGCAAAAGGCCTCGGCACACCTCCAGGATCGGGATATTCTCTGTTTGGGCAATCGTCAGAAGCTTGCCAAGGGTCACCTCGCCCACCCCTCTTTTCGGGATGTTGAGGGTGCGTGCAAATGCCATGAGATCTTGTTCTGAGATAATCATCCGCATGTAGGAAAGAATGTCTTTAATCTCTTTTCTTTGATAAAAGGATACACCACCGACAATGACATAGGGAATTCCAAGAGAAAGGAATTGGTCCTCAAAGGGGCGTGACTGTGCATTTGTCCGGTAAAAGACAACAATCTCATTTAAGGAAAGCCCATGATTACTGTGCACACGAATTTTGGAGGCCACAAATCGCGCTTCTTCCCGATCGTTATAAGCACTGTAGCGTCCGATCTTTTCGCCTTCGCCTCGATCACTCCAGAGTTTTTTTTCCAAGCGGCTCGAATTATTGGAGATCAATTCATTGGCAGCTCTTAAGATATTGATCCGGCTTCGGTAATTTTGTTCGAGACGGATTACTTGGGCGCCGGGATAATCATGCTCAAATTGCAAAATATTCCGGATATTAGCTCCGCGCCAGGAATAAATGGCCTGGTCTGGATCGCCTACCACAAAAAGATTGCGGGATTTTTCCACAAGTAACTTAACAAAAGCATATTGCGCTTCGTTCGTATCTTGGTATTCATCGATCAGAAGATGGGTCCAACGTTTTTGGTATTTTTCAAGTTCATCGGGACATTCTTGAAAAAGCCTGACCGGCATAAATAACAGATCGTCAAAATCCACGGCATTGCAACCCTTAAGTTGTTGAATGTAAGCGCGATACACTTTTGGAAATAGCACTTGATGCTGATCGGGAAGTTCGTCGACATTTACATCATCCGGATCTTCCAGGTCATTTTTGGCTTTAGAGATCAAACCACGCCACGTGCGCAGTCCACCTTTTTTCTCTTTTACACCGCAATTTTCCAGGATAGCCGCAAGAAGTTTGCTTGAGTCATCTTCATCGTAGATCACAAAATCACGCGTATACCCAAGTCTGCCAATCGATTCGCGCAAGATCCGGGCGCCCAAGCTATGAAATGTAGAAATGACGACATTACAGTTGGTCATCTTTTGCACCCGTTCTTTCATTTCTCCGGCAGCCTTATTCGTAAAGGTCAGTCCAAGGATTTGACTGGGAGAAAGGCCCGCTTGGATCATATGGATAATACGGGTAGTCACGACGCGTGTTTTACCAGACCCGGCACCGGCGATGACAAGGACCGGCCCGTCGAGAATCGAGACGGCTTTGATTTGTTCTGAATTTAACTTTTTTAAATGTTCCATTTATTTATCACTTTTAAAAACTATTTAGATCTACTATGATCCGCTTATGAACTTATCCTTGCCTGGCTATGTTATATTCCGCGAATCGGGGCATGACCCTAAGTACATGCTCTACCGCGGAGTTCGAGAAAAAGATCAAGTCCCTATCTTGATCAAAACGCTGCGCGCAAACCATCCAAGGTTGGATGAGGTCTCCCGCTTAAAAAACGAATACTCTCTTTTGAAAGACCTCGATCTTCCGAGTATTATCAA
>CAZOAX010000233.1:0-4103 GCA_964577735.1 uncultured bacterium | reverse complement strand
GTTTCCTTGCATCCATTGTTAACCTTAGTTCATTCGGATGGTGGTCTTTCGGGCTCCGATTTAGCGATGCCATATGATTCTCCTTTAGCTTAATTATAACATAGTTGCACCAATGTGTCAATGTTACAGTGAACCAAATGGGTAATAGTAAAATTCAACGCTCGGGGCGCAACCTAAGGGCTCTATACGAGCGTTGAATTTTATTTAATTTGGGTGATGGTCCAGCCTTTTTCTTTCAAAAGGGAGCAGAAATTGAAGTTATGCGCACTTACAAGATGATTTGTCCCAAAAAGGAAAAAATCTGGATTGGAACTGGAATGTAACACTTGATCGACTCGATTAGTTAAATTCATATCCCGATTACGTTGAAAAGCAATCGACTTAAGCTTATCGAAATATTCAAAAAGGGTGATCACTTCAGAGTTTTTAATGTTCTCATGGACGGTTTCCATCCAGTCTCCTTCCGAATTGTCCGCCACGAAAGCAGCCTCTTTGATCACTTTAAGATCCTCTGCTATATTATTGCTTAAATTTAGATTCTTTCTATCTCGTATAAATTCACAAAGTGCAATTTCGTAGTCGTCATAGCGCTGCAGGATTATATTTTTTGTAAATTCATCAAAAAGTTCATTTGCTTCTATAAATCCTTTATCGTAATTTTGTCCAAGAGTATTCATAGCAGCTTTGAATGATTTAATATTCCCTTTATCCCATGCATCATTCCGAGCTAGGACTAAATCCTTTTCTGATGAATCCAGAGGTAATGAGACATCTGAATAGGTCAGCAACCTGTATAGATCGTCTGGCTTATAGTCGAATAGATTGTTCCTATAATTTTCTAATAATTTGCTATCCAAAAGCCCTCAATTTTGATTGCTGTCGTCAGGCCCTTCCATATCATCGACAGGCATTTGCAATTCAAACGCATCTGCAAGTATCTGAAAATCTACACCGGGTTTATTTATTTCAAGGTCACTATCTAAAGGTCCGCCCGTCATATTCGTAATCTTTGTAAAATCCGTGCCAGAATGGCGTAAGTAATGAACCTTTGCTTGGAAAGAAGGCCCCTTTGTTTCCCCCAATGCACTCTCATATTTTTTCACATTTTCGACATGTAATTTAATAGAACCGTCAAAAGCTGATTGGATTTTTTCATTTTTTAATGAAAGAAGCATCCTTTCATTCGCCCGATGATCGGTACCAAACAAATACCCCTTCACGCAATTACTCGAATCCTTGACCTCAAACAAAAATCCGCTAGGCAATCGAAAGTCCATAGATTATTATTCCCTCTAAATTATATAATTATATTATATCATTTAGAGGGATATATGTCTGAACCAATAGATGAATTAAAAAGACGTCAGATTAAAAAAGATGTTCTGCGAGCAGAGCCTATTCTTGATGATGCCGACCGTAGCATTGGCGGCTTTAAAGGCCGCAAAATCGAGCACATTGATCCCAAAACCTCAAAAACTCGCGATCTCTTCAAAAAAAACATCCAAACCCCTTAAATCAAGGGGCAGGATTAGTATAATCACTAGACAGTGATCGTGTTAAAAAGGAGATAGTGGTCAGACCTTGCATCTTTTTTAAACTCAGGGCCGTTGTATCCTGTTTCGTGGATTGTGGTAGCAATCTCAATCCCTTGGCCCGCGATCAATGCATAGTCCATAACTTGAGCTCCTGAAATTTCTTTATCCATGAGCCTTGCACACCATTCATCCCCACCCCAGGTATTCTGCCCTCGAACGCTTTCATCTCTATGAATCCAGTCAATATTTGCAGTCTGGTAGAATTCATCAAGCTCCGCTTCATCCATATTTAGATCGCCTGTAAAGACAACTTTCTTCCCCTGTTGAACTTTGCTGTCCATGAGGTTGGCAATTCTTGTCAGTTGGGCAGATCTAGATGATTTTTCATAATCTTCCGGATTGGCCGGGATTTCAGAATGCTGTAAATGCGTGGAAATGACACTTAGGAAAGATTCATCATCCCCATGACTTTTAATATCAAAGGATAAGACCCCTTTTTCTGAATGCTGGGCTCTACCTGTAACTTCGACACCCTTGATAAATGGAGTAAATTCAACTGAATCTTTAATGATTTCATACTTACTTGCGACATACATCATGGAGGATGGACCTACCACTCTTGGGCCTGCCACGGGAATAATAAACGGATATTCAGGAAGCTTGGAGGTCAGATATCTGGCGTCGCAAACATCTGGCACTTCATATAAGCAAATGACATCAGGGTCATGTGCTTTAAGCTCCTGCAGATTAGCTTTCATTCTCTTTTTATCCGATGGAGGTGTTAACTGCCCATCTGTAATGGAGTAGCCAGCCGGCATGTAGCATTGGTTATGAGCTACCAAAGTAATTGTTCTATCTGCTGGCAGTGCTTTACCCTCCGACCCCCTATTTAAAAAGACAAAAGGTTTAGATTCACAGAGTACGACAATTGCTCTTATGAGCATCCCAAGTGGTGCTGTCAGTGGAGTCAATAAGCTACAAACAGCTATCCCTAAAATCAGGGTTATGACTCTCTCAACTTTGTCGACAGTTGATTTACACGTCTCATCTAAAATATAAAAGCTGTAAAAATACTCTCTTACCTTGCAAACAGGATCGGTAAGAATGGATGCAACAACCAAAGCTGCAATCTTGGCATTAAATGGACATTTTTTTTTAAATCCTGCGGCCACGAAATTCTTAATTACAGCGTTATTTCCCACCACTGATTCAATACTCATCTTAAAACCCTTATTTATGTAAAATCTTGTACATCATAACAATAAATCAATAATAAAGTAAATTATTTCATATAAAAACTAAACGCTCTGCGTTGCCAAAAGGAAACGTTCGAGCATTTAGTTTTTTATATTCTTCTGGCGTTGAGGAGCACCATGAGGCTGCTCATGATCATGGCAAAGGAAGCAAATAAGGGCGTAAGGATGCCGAAAATGGCAAGCCCGATGCCCACCACATTGTAAAAAAATGCCCAGAACAGGTTTTGCGCAATTAACTTTTGGCCGAATGTGGCAAGATCGATCAGCTCAGGTATGGCCTTTAGCGAAGGTGTAGTCAAAAGCAGGTCTGACACCTGAATTGAAATGTCTGTCGCCGAAACGACGGAAATCCCAACGTCAGCTTTTGCAAGAGACGGGGCGTCATTGATCCCATCCCCCACCATCGCTACAATACCATCTTTTTTTAAAGACGTAATAAACTCCTGCTTTTCAAGCGGTGTCTGCTCAGCATGCCATGAATCAAACTTTAACTCATTCGCTATCGGTTGAACGGCGTACTGATGATCACCTGACAGAAGCACCCTCTTTAATGGCTTTAACGCATCTAATAACTCAGGAACTTCTTTTTTAATGGAATCGCCAAGGATAATTGAAGTGCTCCAATCATCTTCCACATAATGCACAACTGTATGCTCTGACTGTTGTGTGCATGAAACACCCCGCTCACGCATCCATCGCTCTGATCCAAGATAAAAGACACCATTAGAATCTTCTCCACGCATTCCCTTGCCGGAGATTTCAGTCACTTTAGCAAGGGATGGTTCGACATCCAATACACGATCGATGGCTTTTGATATCGGGTGAAGGGACTTAGAGGTCAAACTTTTTAAACGTGCTTTTTGCTTCTGATTCAAATCTAAAGAAGATAGCACCTCGAACTGCCCTTCAGTGATAGTGCCGGTCTTATCAAAGACAAAATGGGTCACATGGGGAAGATTGGCAAGGATCGAACGGTTTTGAATAAGGGCGCCTTTTTCTGTGAATCTTTGAATGAGCCTCGATTCAATGAGAGGCGCAGCAATCCCTATCGCACATGGGCATGCGATGAGAAGGACTGCCATGGAACGGGAAAAGGCATCCTCAAAAGGACTGATCCATGTAAAGAATGCGAGAGCAAGGATTAGTGGGGTGAACCATTTTACAATCTTATCTGCTGATCTAATGTAGGGTGTTTTATTTTCCACTCCATTCTCAACCAATTTGAGAATGTGATGCAGCGTGGAATTCCCTGTCACCTTAAAGCGCAAATTTCCATTTTGCACTACACTTCCTGATAAAACAAGATCCCCTG
>CAZOAX010000232.1:0-4108 GCA_964577735.1 uncultured bacterium | reverse complement strand
ACTAAAAGATGTAGTGCTTTATAATGCTGGATATGCGCGCGGCTATATGATGGCGGCTCAAATTAAAGAATTATTAGCAAAGAATGATTTTGCATTTTTCACACTTAGAAGGCTTCCTAGAGACATTCCCCTTCTTATTGAAAAAATGAAGGAAATAATCCCTTCAGAGTATGTTGATGAGATGGAAGGAATTGTAGCAGGTTATAACGCTAAGCGAGAGACCTGGAGGTTTTTAAAAGGGAAGGAACTCTCCATTGACAGTTTGATCTATTTTCATTTGTTGCCAGATATTGGACATATGGATTTCTACGAAGCCAATAATTGGCTTAAGCGCTTCGAAGAAGACGTCATGGGGTGCACAGTTGTTGTGGACGGGGATGAAGACACAGGCCCTCAGGCCATTCGGACTGTCGACTGGGTGCCCATGGATGTATACGGAAAGTACTCTTTAGTTGAAATGAGAGAAACTTGTAATGGAATGCGCTATGCGGGTCAAACCTTTCCGCTATTTGTAGGAGCATTAACTGCCATGAATGAGCATGGGTTATGTGTTGCTATCAATGTTGCGCGAGGATTAACAGATTATCCGGAAAACATGCCAGCTGTCTTTTATTTAAGAAAAATGATCGAAACTTGCAAGTCTGTCAAAGGGGAAAATAGCGCAGAGGCTTTTTGGAAAACGCATTGCCCTTTAGGACCTTTTAACCTTTCTGTCCTTGATGAGAAAGATGCTTGTGGTGTTCATTTCTACCAAATGGAGGACAGAACCCATCACGTACGCTGGTGGAAGCCAGGCACTGAACTTGTCACGCTTAACTTTAGATATGGTGAAAAAGGAGAAACTAATCCTACACCGACTAACAGTAGAGAAAGAAAAATGGAGATAGAGAATTATTATCAAAAATTTCATGAGAAATCCCCTGTTAGTGAGCGTTTAAAGGGAGTTTTAAATGGTCCTGAAGTCAATAATATCAGGACTGTAAGCACAGCCTATTTTGATCCCAGAAATCGAGTTTTTCACACCTCATTTGATAACGGTTATGCTGCAGACCGACCACTTTTAACCATTCCAACTGACGTTTGGTTTTACCGAAAATGAACATTGTACTCGTAATAAACTTTAAGGAGTTATTCACATGCGCATATCCCCTATTTTCATTATGTTGATAACGAGCATTTCGGCATTACAGGCTGACCTTGTAGATATTCGAGATATCGCACCCAATGTTAGGATCGATTTGAAGTATGCGACCGAAGATAATTTCACAGGACAGGTCGTATATGATTTTGACTGCTGTTTATTAGTTGAGGAAGCAGCATTGCGATTGGTTGACGTTCTAGCTGAGCTTGAGACCAAAGGTTTAGGTTTAAAGGTTTGGGATGGATTTAGACCTGTAGCAGCGCAATGGAAATTCTGGGAACTTGTACCTGATGAGCGCTATATTAGCGATCCTAGAAAAGGAGGGCGCCATACACGAGGCACGGCTGTTGATCTAACACTGATCACTTTAGATGGCAGGGCGCTAGCCATGCCTACGGGTTTTGATGATTTTAGTGAAAAAGCGCATCGGGATTATGCAAACTGTTCTCAAGAAGAACTGGATAACCGTAACTTTCTGGAAGAGATCATGCAAAGGCACGGGTTTATCGGTTTACCGACAGAATGGTGGCATTTTGATCTGATTGGATGGGAAGACTACCCTCCCTTAGAGTAAGGCGGGTCGGTCGATGGCGAAGGTTTTGATTACGGGAGCAAATGGGTTTGTTGGGAAGCGGCTCATTGTGGATCTTTTGGCACAAGGGCATGTGGTCTATGCTTTATGCAGGATCAAAGGTGCTGGTGTTTTTGCAGAAGTGATGGCGAACCTGCATTATATTTGGGGAGACATTCGTAATCCGGAGACTTTGAAGCAATTCCCTGAAGACATCGATGCAGCTTATTATCTTGTTCACTCGATGTCAGATATCATGGGCAATTTAGTGGATACAGAGCTCGAGGTCGTTAACAAGTTCATTGAGGGTGTAAAGAATTCTCAAATTAAGCAAATTGTGTACTTGGGCGGGATCATCAATGATGAAAGCAAGCTCTCGGATCACCTCAAGTCTAGATTGTCTGTTGAAGAAGCGCTTAAAAAGAGCGGGATTCCTTATACGGTTTTGCGGGCAAGCATCATCATTGGCGCAGGTAGCGCATCTTTTGAGATCATCCGGGATTTATGTGAAAAGCTGCCTGTCATGATTGCTCCGAAATGGGTGAACTCTCTATGCCAACCGATTGCGATCAGCGATGTCCTTTTTTATCTTTCGAGTGTGTTGCTCAACGAGAAGTGCCTGAATCAAACGTTTGATATCGGTGGTCCTGAGGTTCTATCTTTTAAAGAGATCATGTTGAGATATTCAGAATTTCGAAATTTAAAGCGATGGATCATCAATGTCCCGGTGCTGACGCCCCGGCTTTCCAGCTACTGGCTTGTTTTTATCACGTCGGTACGTTATTCGCTTTGTGCGTACTTAGTGGAGAGCATGAAAACGAGCACGGTTGTTCAGAAGAAGATTATCATTCCTCACAAGTGTTTAACCTATAATGAGGCTATTGAACGGGCTTTCCAAAAGATTGCGCAAAATGAAGTGGTTTCGAGCTGGATGGACTCGTGGGAACTTCATGGAACAGACCCAAATATTGAAAATTATATCGAGGTTCCGACAGAAGGTTGCTTAAGAGATGAAAAAAAGGTCTTAATTAGAGATTCAAAAGCAGCTTGTGTTGAGAGAATTTGGCGAATTGGCGGTAGTAATGGCTACTATGGATTGAATTGGGCTTGGCATTTACGGGGTTTCCTTGATCAAATGGTTGGAGGAGTGGGTTTGAATCGTGGCAGAAGGCATCCTTCTGAAATTCAAGTGGGCGACTCGATCGATTTTTGGCGGGTGATTGTTGCAGATAAGGCCACAGGCCATCTCATTTTGTATGCGGGCATGAAATTACCCGGAGAAGCCTGGCTTGAATTTAAAGTCGAGGATGAAAATTTGCTTCAAACGGCCACTTTTCGTCCGAAGGGTATTCTGGGCAGGCTTTACTGGTATTCTCTAATCCCCTTCCATCTTTTTATCTTCAGAAAAATGGCAAATAAACTTGCTGGAGACAGTTAGTGACTGATATCACCCTTATATTCCCCGACCAGCTGTTTTTGGAGCATCCTTGTATTACTGCGAAGAGACCCATCTATCTTGTGGAGGAGTTTTTATTTTTTAAAGTTCAGGCCTTTCACAAGCAGAGACTTGTTCTTTTAAGGTCTTCGATGCAGAAGTATGCAGAAATGCTCCGTAAGAACAAGCATGAAGTGGTCTATATCACTTCAAAAGACCTGATACACCGTGGAAGTCTATTTGATCTGCTAAGAAAGCAGGGCGTGACAAACATTCACGTAGCTGAATTTGCAGATGAGTGGCTCATGCAAGACTTGAATAAGTATGGATGGAAAATTCATTTTTACAAATCGCCCGGATTTCTCTCTTCAAATGAAGACTTGAAAACGTTTTTTGCCGGCAAAGACCATTATTCGATGGCTCAGTTTTATGCCTGCCAGCGGAAGAGTCAGGACATCTTAATGGAAGACCATGGCCCCATTGGAGGCAAATATAGCTTCGATACAGAAAATAGACGAAAAATGCCAAAGGGTGTTTATGTACCACCTACGTATTTTCCTCCAAAGGATCCGATCACAAGCCAAGTCATTTTAGAAGTGGAAAGTGAATTTCCAGATGCGACAGGTTCTGCAAGCCCCTTTCTATACCCCACAACTCATCAGGATGCCAAAAAAGCGCTTGAGGTGTTTTTAAAGGAAAAACTCGAGCTATTTGGCGATTATCAGGACGCGATCGATAAAGAGAACTCGTTTCTTTTTCATAGCGTTCTATCTCCTCTCATCAATATCGGGCTGTTGACTCCTCGTGAAGTAATTGAGGCCGCTCTTAAGTGTTCTGTTCCTTTGAATTCTTTAGAAGGATTCATAAGGCAAATCATGGGCTGGAGAGAGTTTGTCAGAGCATCCTATCTATTTAAAGGATCTTATCAACGTTCCTTTAACTATTTCCAGCATCATGAAAA
>CAZOAX010000231.1:0-4187 GCA_964577735.1 uncultured bacterium | reverse complement strand
GAATGTGACCCGGAATCTAAAAGACGATGGAACCATGTACGGAACTTATACCAATGACTACGCTTACTATAGGTCACATCTGCAGCAGTATTAGCGATTTTTAATTTAGTGACAAAACCTTGAAGCTTTTCTAGTTTTGCAAGCTCCTCAGGTCCTTCGATGTGATGGGCTAATTTTTTAACTTTTTTTAAAACTTTTTTAAAGACAAGCCCCTTGCTCTCATCATCCCCAATTTTTAATGAAAATCTTCTGCCATAGCCTAGATTCAAACGATCAGAAACATCATTAATTTCTACATTGCCTAAATCTGATTTACCAAGATCTTTAAGCTTAAAATTGGGAGATACCACAAGAAGTCCTTGATTATTTTAATCATGACAATCATATCATATATTAAAATTCACATCAGAGTTCTTAATAGTAAATTAACATATTCCTTTTAAATCATTTTCGAGAGGCCAAGAACCACTGTTTGTTCGCGCGCACATAAGCGACCCGATTGTGTTCAAGCTGTTTACTTAAGAACTCAAGACAGCTCATGCTAACTTCTCGACTGGGTATGGCAGATGCAATTTCAATGCTTTTTTCCCATTTATCTGCACGACATAACGCCATAGCAATTTCTCGATAGCCATCACTTTTGTAGATCCCACAGTTAGAGGTATTTGCCCAATCTTCAGCGTCTTTCCATTTATCTTGGTGGCATAAATCCAAAATGTGAATTAAACAAAGCGGTTTATCTCTTAAAAAAAATTTTAAGATCATAAATGGCGTTCTTTGCTTGTAAAATCAATCCACTACGGCCCATTGCAATTGCAACATCAATAATCGCTTGATCCCTACGATCAAATGCCTTGTGATATGTCACCGCATTGTCCTCAATACTATTTATGAATAAGGTATCTATAGCACGTTCAAATTTCCCATCAAGGGTCACCCCCTTGGAAATCTTTATAAAGCAAAGTTGTCTTTCACTTTCATCCTTTATTTTTTTTGTGACATCGATTGCCTTTTCGAACATTTTCATATCTACTAGAACATCTACAATGCCCATTCGCTCACCAATACTTAGTTTTTCAAAATCATCGATCGACTTGCAAACTTGTGTGAGTTTAAATGTTTTACCAAAGAAATTTGGGTTAAAGTTTACCCCAAATTCTTCTTTAGACTTTAATTCGTCCTTACTTAATGGCTTTAAAATAACGACTAGTTCATCACGCATCTTCAATATGAGCTCGCGCATCCCCAAAAAGTCCGTGGAAAGGGATATTTTCTTTTTCATCTGATCAAATTGTTCTGAATTAGAAGGCACCAAAGAGATCAACTTCTCCAGATGAACAGATTGCAATTCTTTAATCGCGAGTAAGTTTGCATTATACCAATCCTTACTAACTAATCTGGCTTGATTAACTGCTCCGGTATTCAAATACCCAAGCACGAACGTGAAGACTTCTTTTGGAAGCTTTTGATGGATTAAACTATTAGGATTGACTTGACTATGAACGTGAGTGATAGACATACAACCTCAAGATTGAATGTCTATGACTCTATGTTTAAATCGTTTCTTTAGTCAAATATTTTTCTTCTGAGCGCAGCTCGAAAATTAACGCCTGATCCCTTTCTCCTGCATGAGGAAGAAGCATTTCTACAATATCCATATGATTATTTATCCAGGCATGGCCAAGTGCTGTTTTTCCACTATTATCGCGAAGACTGATTTTTACATTATGCTTGATGAGAGTTTCTACGATCTCTCTATGTCCAGCTCTTGCTGCATAAATGAGCAGAGTTTGTCCTTGTTTGTCTTGAAAATTAAGATTAGCCTTTTTTTCAATAAACAGATTCAGAAATCCAACATCCGTCACATAAAAATGTGGAGGAAGACCTGCTGAATTCTGGAAGTTGACATAAGCGCCGCCATCTATCAATGTTTTAGCAGCTTCCAAATGACCATTTTTAACGGCAAGGCCGAGCGGTGTAGCGCCATTCACTCTTATATTAAAATCCGCCTTATCTGATGAAAGATTCTTGATGCCTTCAACATCTCCCGTCCTAGCAGCTTCAAACAAGTTTTCAATGAAGGATATTTTCTTTTGGATATTCCCCTCTAATTTGTTGAGCTTCTTTTCAGGTGATTTAAAATCGAACACACCTTGCACACTTGCATGTACCTTAAGATCTTGAAACTTTTTTACAAAACCATGCAACTGTGTAAGAGTTACCAATGTATTGCTTGTATTCTTTGAGAGTTCCTTCACCTCTTGGTAAATTTCTTTGAATGTGAAGGCTTTGGTGCTACTCTCACTAATGATCAAGGAAAATTTTTTTCCACCATCTTCACGACTAATATCGATCTTATCCAGATCCATTCTACATAGGTCTCTAAGCTCAAATTTTGAGGTATCATAATAATTAAAATTCATAAACCGATTCTACTTCTTGGTTACGAGGTCTATTAGTTGGCAAGATTTTCTTTTGAAACTTGGAAGGTATTTTTAAAAAACAAAGCGCTAATCCATAAAGAAAGAAAGCTAGCAGCATGATGTCTGAAGCGCCTTTGCTCATCCAGGCATGATAGCTAAATGATGCTGACATGATCACAAAAAATAAAGGATAGACTATAGGAACAGGCGTACTGTCTGATATCTTCGGTGTCCGGAAAAAAGGCGTGCGTTTTCCAAAGAAAACCTGTTTTAAGGACTGCAACACACCTGCTGCATTGACCGGGATTAAGACCGCGTTCAGCCCCATTACGCCAATCATATCAGAATAACGATAACCAAACCTCTTCAGATCATGTGCGTAAATAAGCAAACAGGGTGCAGACAGAAGGGCCATTTCCAGTGCATAGTCCGTTACTGATGTATTAGAAAACTGCATCAGAAAGAAGCTTAGTATTCCAACCGGTATCGAAAGAAGATAGTAAATACGGAAAAAGCACTCGTTCCACCTGCGAGGATTTTGAACTAAGTACTGAAGCACTTTTGGTAAAATGATCAGTCCCCCGTTGGCCCAGCGTTTTCTTTGAATCAAAAGAGAACCAAAGTCAGCCGGTGTTGCGCTATAAGACAATCTTTCCGGAAAGTTATGCAGATCCCATCCTTTTGCAGCAAGGTCCACACTACTTTCTGTATCTTCGATGACGGTCCTATCCTGAACATAGATGGCAACGCGTTTCCCATCTTCCATGCGATGCTCTACAATATCTTCAAGAGCTTTTTTACGGATCAAGGCATTGGCTCCGACCCAAAACGTAGCGCCAAAATGGGTGAACCCTTGATGGAATAAATAGCTCATATCTGTAGTAGCCCCGGCAAGGCGTTCAATTGCGAGCGGAGCTTCCGGAAAGGCGCTATAAGGCGTTTGAATAACAGCAACCTTCTTAAATTTCTCTTTTTCCATTTCATAGATCAGCCTGGAAGCATAGTCATAAGTCAAAACACTATCTGCATCCAAAACCGAGATATATTCGGCATCAGGGAAGAAAGATCCATTCCAATCCTTACCAAGGACCGACAAATAACTGTTCAGGTTCATGGACTTATTGGAAGCATGGGAAAATTCTGCATACCGCTTTCTTTCAAAGTATGAGATCTCCACATTGAATATACTGGCTATATCCACTTTCCTGTTCCGAATGTCTTCCGCTCTCTTTTTAAAAGTGAGCTCCACAAACTTTTTATCAGTATGATCCCTGATCAAGTAGGTATTGCCTTGCACCTCAAACCAGTTTGCGATCTCTTCATAGACATCGGCGCCCTTATAATGCGCATACTTCAAGTGTTGCGCTCTCAATTCCGCATTCAACTCAAGCACCAAATCTTGAGTTTCCTTCAACATCGGACAATCCGGCGGATTATCGATCAAAAGGACCACACGTCGGTTCGGATAATCCTGTAGTGCAGAAGACAGAATAGATTGCCGGATCACAGGAATTTCTTCCTTATAAGAAGGAACAAGAATGACAAGTGAAGGAGAATTCTCAAGCAAAACTTCCTGGCTAGGATTATGCTCAGCTAAACGCTTAAAATAGCCGTGCCGGGAAAACATATACACGGCATTTCCGTAAGCTAAAAAGAATACGAATAAAATGAGTCCTAAAGTACCTAGTTCAAAAGAATGAACCTGGTTATAGAACTTAGTGATGAATAAAGCTGATCCCAAGACCTGCAATAATACATTGAAAC
>CAZOAX010000230.1:0-4189 GCA_964577735.1 uncultured bacterium | reverse complement strand
TGTTGTGGAGTAAATGTGGGGGCGGTCAGACTCGAACTGACGAAGACGTGAGTCGAGAGATTTACAGTCTCTTGCCATTGCCGCTAGGCGACACCCCCGTAAAACGAAGAATACCCTGAAAAGGGTATTCTTTAAGATTGCTGGCAAAAGGACTTGAACCCATAACCTATCGCTTACAAGGCGAGTGCTCTACCATTGAGCTATGCCAGCGGGAACTATGCAAATTTATAGCAAACTTCCGAGATATTCTACAAGCGTTTTTTATTCTTTTTCTTTTTTTTCTTCAGATTCGGCTTCAGAAGGCACTATGAGGCGTTCTGCATCAGCGATCATTCCGCCGAATGTGCGGGACATGAGGTCAATTTCTTTGGGCTGAGAGAGCAATTTTGCTTTAAATGGGAGCGGTTTGCTGATCGGCTTGTCGATGCAGCAATTTTTGTACTTTTTACCTGACCCACATGGGCAAGGGTCGTTTCTGCTAATTTTTTTGTCCATAATATAATCATTTTAAAAGGTTTGATGATATGTTATTATATCTTTTTTCCATATTTTAAAACAGATTGAAAATGCAAATTAAGATACCGACTCCCCCTTGGACCGGCCTTGGGCGTAAAATTGAAAGCGCACTAAGGAAGGCTTTATATGATTATAAGATGCTTGACGGGGTGGAAAACCTCGCAATCGCTTTAAGCGGCGGAAAAGACAGCTTAACGCTTCTTTTTATGCTGAAGGCGATTTCCGGCAGAGGTTTTTTACCATTCAAGATCCATGCCATTCACGTAGGCGGTGAATTTTCTTGCGGATCCGGCGTTAATGAGGCCTATTTACGAAGTGTGTGCGAAAAAATGGATGTCAATTTCATTTCACGCACCTCCACACAAAAGCTTGAGACGCTGGAATGTTATAGCTGCTCAAGGGAAAGACGTTCGTTGATTTTTGCGGCGGCCAAGGAAGTGGGAGCTACAGTGGTCGCTTTTGGCCATCATAATGACGATCACGCAGAAACGTTGATGATGAATTTATTGCATAAAGGCGAATTTGCAGGTAATCTACCTAAAATTGAAATGGTCCATTATGGAGTGACGATTATCCGGCCTATGATCTATATCAGAGAGTCGGAAATTATCGAGTTTGCCAAAGCGCAAGGGTTTTTACGGGCCCTTTGCAAATGCCCGGTTGGGCAAGACTCTATGCGCCAAAAAGTGCATGCTTTGCTTGATGAGATTGAGCATGTTTATCCGAATGCACGGGAAAACATCGCACGAGCCGGCCTCCTTTATGGATCAGAAAAAGCATCAAAACCTTAACCAGAGCCTAATATGACAGAACATCAGCACGAATCCAAAGTCACAATCCAGAATATCGATATCGCACTTGTGTTCCCGGATGTGTTCAATTTTGAATGGATCGGTCAAAAAGATGTGATGGACCAATTGCTTGCGTCTTGGCTTGTGATTGATGAAAGAGATATCCCTTTAAATCCACGGTTGATTGGCAAGCCTGGGGTAGGCAAAACGACACTCGCCTATTCTGCTGCAAAAAAACTAAACAAAGATGTTTATATTTTCCAGTGCACGATGGATACAAGGCCTGAAGACTTGTTGATCACGCCAGTTGTCGATTCCAATGGCGGCATCCGCTACGTGGCATCCAGTCTCGTAACCGCGATGATCCGAGGGGGTGTCTGTATTCTGGATGAAGCGAATCGGATGAGTGAAAAGTCATGGGCATCGCTTGCTTCTTTATTGGATTCCCGTCGCTATATTGAGTCCATTGTCGCAGGGTTAAAAGTCAATGCTGACCCTGGATTTAGGATCTGTGTCACTATGAACGATGACGCTTCCACTTTTGAGATACCCGAATATATCCATAGTCGTCTGCAACCACAAATCTATCTGGATTTCCCTGAAGCTGAAGAAGAAAGACGCATTTTAAAGGAAAACCTTCCTTTTATCGATGAACAAATTTTAGAATACGTAGTCTCCTTTCTTCAAAGGGCCCATGGAAGCAATGAAAACTACACTATTCGCGATGGAATCAACATTGCCCGCTATGCTGCAAAACGCAGTTACAATTTAAAGCTATCGAGTGATGGGAAGGAAGCTCTTCTACGAGAAGCAGTCCGAATGACGCTTGGTGATGAAGCGTTAGCGCATATATGACAGTCCCCTTCTATCTACAAAATGGCAATGTCTATGCGCTTCCTGTTCTCCATAACAATATGGAGCTTGCAGCTCTAGCCTGCCAATTATTCCAGCATTTAAAACCGGCTTGTGTAGCGGTGGAACTGCCTGAGAACATGTCCCTGCAATTCATGCATGGGTGTTCAAGACTGCCTGACATCAGTGTCGTATCCGCCACTTCATTGAAAAATGAAAACATTTATTATTTGATTGAGCCATGCGACGCACTTTATGAGACATTACGCTCTGCCCTTGAAACAAACACTCCGGCTTACTGCATTGATCTTGACTCGGACTATCCGGAAGTTTTTGAAAACATCCCTGATCCTTATGCCATTCAAAAGATTGGTCTGAAAACTTATTATGAGCTGTACATCAACTCAAAATCCTATATAAAAGTTCCTCAAGATAGCCCAAGAGAGCTTCATATGGCCAAGAAGCTCAAAGAGCTTTCTTTGCGGTATGATTCAGTGTTATTCATCGGCGGCATGAACCATGTTCCAGAGGTGATGGAAGCACTTGACCGCTCATCCTTTCCTGTTTATACGCCTATTGAGAGAAACCACATTGAGCTGATCGCCCCAAGCGAGGATTCTTTACGCCATCTTTTGGGTGAATCAGGATGGATCTCCACTTGCTATGAAAGTGCAAGGCAGGCGTTCCTTGAAGGCTCTCTAAATCATTTCCCAGAAGATAGACAAAGACTTATACTAGAACTTTATAAAAGCGCTGTCATCCCCTACAGCCTGCAAGGCAATAATTTTCCAGGCTATAATCTACGCAATGTCATGAAATTTGCCCGCAACTATGCGCTTGTCTGTAACCGGTTACTTCCTGATCTTTTTCAAATACTTGCCGCTGCAAAAGGATGTGTAGACCACAATTATGCTTATGAAACCTGGGTCATTGCAACAGACTACCCTTTTTATAGCAATGTAGACAATCTTCCCGTGCAGGATTTAACACCTGAGGAAGTTTGGGGTCACAGTAAGCTCATCCGTTTTCATTTGAAAATGAAGAGCAAAAAAGGTTTTGCTTCCTATGAAAGACGAAAAGATCGCAAAAAGCAATTCAACTACCCTGCTGGGCAATTTTCGATTTGCTCTTTCCCTCCAGAAGACATCCTTGTAGAAAACTTTGGGCATTATCTCAAAAAGAAAGGTGTTCAAATCCTTAGGGAACAAGGCGCCTCTACAATCCCCTTTTCTACAAGTATTGAAGATGGAATTGATGTGAGGGAAACGATCCGTCATTTTGCTGAAAAGAAGCTTTATGTGAAAAGCAGTGGCAAGCCACGTGGAAATGTGGGTTCAATTGTCGTCATATTTGATGAAGATGCCTCTGAAGAAAATGCCTTTAATGAGAAATACCCATGGAAGGCCACCTGGCTTGGCGAGAGCACTCAGGAATCTGATATGGCCTTTTACTCCACCGACCCCACAAATGACGTCGTAGGTCCCGGTATTTCGCGTTGCAAGTATGGAGGCTTCATGATGAGCTATCCACCAAGACGCTTGATGGATGTGTGGCATGATGAGGACTATCAAATATTCAAAACTAAAGCAGAAGTTCTTCTTGCTGCGGCGATCGACTACTCGATTGAATCCATTATCGTTTATTCGGCTGCAAAGCCTCCGCGCAGTCAATTAAAAAGCTATGCAAGTAGATTCGGAAAAAAGGTTGTTTATGTGCCGATTGGGCAGCTTTCTGCAATCAAGATTAAGCAACTTTGCACCTTCCATGTCCTTGATGGCCAAGATAAGCGCAAAATTGCTCAAGATTATATATTCTAATTAAACGGGGGCTTTTCTTGCGATCAAGCGATCAAATTTGCCTTGATCGGTTCTAAACAAATGGATAATGCGCAAATTTGCGTCGCCTTCCATTAATAAGCTATCTCCGTCCTTTGCATTACCATGGACATGGATGCGCACGTTAAGCTTCTCTTTCAAAGCAATGAGCGCGATTTCATCGCTGATATTTTTATTATCTGCTGTGAACGTCTC
>CAZOAX010000229.1:0-4204 GCA_964577735.1 uncultured bacterium | reverse complement strand
GAATTAGAACAGGTCGGGATCGCCGCGGCGGGTTCTGGCCTCGTTGAATTCATCGATCTTTTCATCGGCGATGTCCTCATCAGCGAACTGCCAGAAGTCGACTTCTGCTTTTTCATAGGCTTTGAGAAGGAAGTCTGCGTATTCCTCGTCTTTTGTGATATCGCGCATGAGTCTTTCTTGATTAACTACATCGGCTACATTCTTGTGGGCGAGCTTTGCCTGGTTACGGGCATCCCAAAGACGCTTCCACTCAGATTCAGCAGCTGGCCGACCTTTTACATTAGGTGAAAATCGAGGAAGTGCCCATTCTTTACGCTGCCAGGTCTTCGTGCGACCAGCATAAATGCACACTCCTGCTAAAGCAACTAGTGGAAAGCAGGCAGCTATTCCGACCGTAGCTATTCCTCCTGTCATGATTAGTGCAGTGAATATCGCCAAAACAAAAAGAGCAATGATAGCTGCAAGAAAGTAATACCCCCTCTCTGCCTCTCCCATCTCGTTATAGGTATCTTTTAAATTTCCCCACATTCCCGTTGCTTGTCCGGTAATGTCTTTCACCAGACGGTTGCCTAAATTCCCAGGTGGAGGAAGATTAGGCGGATTGAGCTGTGAACTTTGACCAAGAGATTGAATACCCATTAAAACTCTTATTTTAATTTAAAACATAATTATATCATGAATTAAAATTAAATAAAAGCTTTCTAATTCTTGCTTTAATCGACAAACCTGCTATTACTTTCATTAAATGGTCTGTTTCGACGCGTTTGGCGTGTCTTTCCCAGTGCAAAACTTGAGTTAATCCTTCGGTTTTATGTAATTGTTCCAAATATTTCAAAAGAGCTTCGCGCTGTTTTGGATTTTCCTCATAGGGCGAGGTCGTCTTTGCTTTTGCTGCTATCAGATCAAAATGATGATCGATCGCTTTCAATGCCCAAGCATAACTTTCCGGGTTAGGAATTTTATTCAATAACTGCACTTTGCTTAAGATCTCATCGCATGTCATGCAAAGACGCTCTTTAGAGCTCATTAAATCCAAAAAACCGCCCAATTTAGACAAATTAGCACAGCTATAGGTCAAAAATGGAATGGTGTAGGCAAACGCAGTAATAGCGCCATGCAAGCTTGTTCCAATAAATGCTTTTGCATGGGCAATCACAGCTGCAACCTCTAAAGTCTCCAATTCTTTTGCAATCAAATGAAATTGCCCTTTTCCTGCCTTTTCAATTTTTTCAAGCAGGACATGGTCGTTATGGCACCTTCCGATAGGTAGCAATAATACATCTGCTTTAGTCATTGATTTAACTTGAGACAAAGTCTCTACCATTTCATCAATATTGTCTTGAATATGATAGGGATGCAGCTGCACAACAATAGGTTCAGATACACCATAAAAGGAAAATATCTTCTCAGCTGATTCAAAAAGACTTATCTTAGGAAAGTGTTTGGAAAGGGCAAGCACCGTATCTGGAACAATGTGAATCTCCTTTACGACGCCTGCTTTTATCAATCTGTTTTTAGAAATTTCATCTCTGACTGAAATATAATCAACTTCATCTGCAAGTAACTTGATCAACCACGCTTGATCTTCAGTAAAATCTGCAGGAATCCCAGGCGTATTCCACATTAAAGGCACACCTGATACCCGATTGATCGCAGGGATCGCAAAACAAGCACTATGGGCACTGAAGCCCCCTTTCCAGTCGTTGTTATAAATCTTCGCAATATCCGTTGCAAAGGAGATGATATCGCCACCACCGATCAAAATGGCGTTAGATTTTTCTTCATTTGTTTCTAAAATCGCGCTCACACCAAGCTTCTGATCTGCCAAGGGCGAGAACAACTTCAGTTTCAATTCAGGCATGCGTAAGGCAAGTTCCTTTTCTGCGATGATGGGAAATAACCGATCTCCATAATTTTCTACTTCAAATGTACCGTATTGCGCTATTGTCATTGTTAATCCAAATTAATAAAGACAAAAGGATACCCGATGTTTCAATATTGGATAAATAAAATCTATGGCCACACCCAACCTGATGTGTCAAAAAGTCAGTGGTTTACAGCAAAACAGATCCGCATTTATCAGGAAAATCAGTTACAGCGCTTAATCCAATACGTTTCAAAAGAAATCCCCTATTATCAAAAACTGTTCAAACAACACCAAATCAAACCAAAGCACATCCGTAACCTAAAAGACTTGGAAAAGATTCCTGTCCTGACAAGGAAACTTGCCCTTGAAAATCATGAGGATCTAATTAATCACAAGCTCATCAACTTTACCCACTATTCTGGAGCCACGACAGGCCAAAGATTGAAATGGATGTCCTCTAAACCTTGGGCCGAATTATTTACCTCAACACTATGGAGAGGCTTCTCCTGGACAGGCCTTCAACCGACCCACCGTGTGGTCTCATTTTATTCACGTGTGATCGGAGAGATTGTGAAAGACTCCCTCATCATTCGTGAAGCCTATGATAAAGAAAAAATCGATGACGATTTAGAAAAGATCCGTCAATTTAAACCTGACTTTGCCTATTGCTATGCGTCAGCTGCCTATATCATGGCAACGCATCTTCTCAAAAACAACTTGCGGTTGCCATTAAAAGGGGTCATTACTACTTCAGACCAGCTTTATTCCCATTATCGGGAAGCCATTGAAGAGGCCTTCCAATGTAAAGTGTATAATAACTATGGATGCAATGACGGAGGTGCCTGGGGAGCAGAATGTGCACATCGGGAAGGATTCCACCATGATTTTGAAAGGGCCATTATGGAGTTCACCCCGCAAGGGAAAATGATCATGACAGACCTTTGGAACTATGCCATGCCTTTGATCCGTTACGAAAACGGCGACTCAGGTCATTGGCTTGATCAAGCTTGCTCCTGTGGAAGGGCTATGCCCTTATTTCAGGTAGAAGGTCGCATTAATGATTATATCATCACGCCTACTCAAATTTTTTCACCGACAGCTATTGACATCCTGCTACGGGAAAATAAATCCATCGAAGACATGCAAGTTGTTCAGCAAACAGAAACCGATCTTGAGATATTTTATGTCCCTAAACCTTCCTATGGGCTCACTGACATACAACACTGTCTTTCCCCATTTTTGAATCATGTCAAAGGGATGAATGTCATATTAACAGAAAAAACGCGGATCGAAAGACCCGCGTCGAATAAGAAGAGGATTTGTTTAAACCTTTCTACAAAAACAATAGAGACCAATGTCACATTTTAGTTTTTTGCCAATAAACGCCTGTCCAGTCAATTGCATAAATCGGATCCTCAATTCCGTGCTTCTTACGGAACTCTGTGACAGCCTGTGCACAGACTGGTACAGCGCCATAATCGTCCACAATCACATATCCACCCACTGATAATTTAGGATATAGATTATTTAAGGCATCCATCGTCGAGCTGTAATAGTCACCATCCATGCGCAAGATCGCAAGGGATTTAATCGGTGCCCTTGGAAGTGTATCACAAAACCATCCTTTCAAAAACTTCACTTGATCATCAAGCAGGCCATAGCGGGCAAAATTCTTTTTCACCTCTTCTAATGAGACTGCTAAAATATCAAAACTGGAAAGATCATAAGGTTTATCTTCTTTGCAGGTAGGTTTTGGAAGGCCTTGAAATGAATCTGCCACCCAGACTTTTCTTGTCGTATCGCCGTAAGCCTTTAAGCAGGCCCGCATCAAAATAGTCAATCCGCCGCGCCAAACACCTGTTTCGATAAAGTCGCCTGGAACTTGTTTTTCTAAAACATCTTCAATAAGCGTTTGAAGGATATCTGATTCAGAAAATCCCATCATGGTTTGTTCAAAGCTTGGTTTCCATGCCACAATTTTCGATAGATCCGGACGCTGCCAGGGATCGAACACCGGCCGATCAAAATATACTGTATTGGTGATACAGCGCTTCATAAGATCAAGATAAAGTTTTTCCGGTGGAAGATTCGGTAAAACCTCATTTGCAGCCACGGGCATAACACCCATCCAGCATAGTGAACATAACAACATGCATTTTTTAAACATGGAAGCCTCTTTTAAATATTTGATTAGACAAACCCATCCTGTATAAAAAATTCCATGTTTATTCTCAATAGTGTACACGATCTGTTAAAGCAGAATACTCCTTCCACACCTCGATCGCTTCCGGACGCATTTTTTCTTCGAAACGAATGCGACGCTGTTCTGGCGCTTTT
>CAZOAX010000228.1:0-4206 GCA_964577735.1 uncultured bacterium | reverse complement strand
TGCCACACCAAGAAATCTGCAACAAGGAGATACCAATGAAAATGCACATCCAAATCGCTTTTCCTAAACCTTTTTTCATTCCAAATAACTCTTGCTTCATTAGATTCGTATTTTTTTGAAACACGGAGGAGCGGCAAGAGGACACAGAGAAAACGAGATCTTCTCTGTATCCTCTTGCCGCTCCTCTATGTTTAAAAAAATAATATAAAATTGCCTACGGAGCTTTTTCCTGTTGCACGATCTTCTCGGCTTCATCAAACGTTTCTTTGTGAAGGTCACGCAAAACAGTATGATCCTCATTAAAGGTGCTAAAAACAACCTTATTTCGAGACCCTATTACCATCACACAATTTAAGGATCCTGGAGTTTTTGGATCCTTGAAACCGATTGTTAAATCGACATGATTTATACTTGCAGGATTGCTTGAAAGATATTTCAGAAGATTAGCATCCTGATTCATGCGTTCGATCATTTTGTGAGAAATCTCAACGGCAAGTTTTCTTGCACCTTTCACATCGCCGATACTATTTGCTTCAAAAGCTAAAATGATGTGCTCAATTTTTACGGGAAAAGAGGCCCCCGATCCATAAAGATACAAACCATATTCTTTGGAAATTTCTTTATTAAATCGACTTGTAAAACCACCTAAAGCTCTCTCACCATCTGTCATGCCACACCAAGAAATTTGAATTAATGAAATAGATATTATATAAATAACTCTAATCCATGTAACGCTTCCTAAATTTTTCCGTATCACGGATGAGAGCTTGTTGATAAGTTTCGGAAAGGATATCATGTTCAGCGATTCCTGGTTGAATTGGTTTAAGAAACACAACATCCGGCCTGAGACCCATTCTAGCAGCTAGGATTCCAACTGGATCTCCAATCCTTGGGATCAAATCGATATCACTTACGTAGTTTGTACAAGATTTTAACCCTTCTGGACTAATTAATCTAGCTGAACCAAATGTAGCGACATAGATCATCGATTTTTCTTCCGGTGACAGTTGTTTGAGGGCTAAATCTAAGACAATGCCCCCTCGACTATGTGCTGCACGATAGACAACCCCGTCACTTCCGACCCCGCCCACGCTTTTGATTTGCTTTCGTAAAGAGACAACTGTCTCAATAACTGAAGGGGTGATAACACCTAGTATATTTGCCAGGCTTTTACCAAGATCAGTGACTAATCCATCAGAGCAGACGTAGACGTGTTCGACATTGCAATTATCGAATTGGCTTGAAATTGCATAAGCAATGTTTAGAGCTTCCTCAGGTTTATTCATAATTCCATTATTTCCTCCAAAGGCCACATTTCCTTGAGGGTGTGGAGGCCGCCCTAAATCTCTAATCTGGGATCTGTTGATGTTGTGGGAGAATTCAAAGCCGGATAAAGAGCGATTATTCCAAATATGTCCAATGACACGCCCTACATCTTTTAAATAGGGAACAGGGATTGCATTTTCACAAAGGTCACTGAGGTGTCCACCTAAAGAACATGCCCCCTCTCTTATACTTTCAAAACCACGGGAGATGAAGTCACGGCAGCTGTCAAAGGTGTCACGGACGAAGTCATGGAAACGATTCAGGAATGTCGAGGCTTCTTCTTCTATGAAGCCAAAGAGGTCCACATGAGATAACGGGCTGTTGCTGACATAGGCATAGAGGTTAGGTCCAGCTTCATGTCCTGCAGGATCGGGAGTAAGCCATCGCCCCAGTTCCGGCATGTAAAATCTGCGACCAAAAAGGTTAAAATCAGATTCCTTTCGCTTGGAGGAAAATCGCCATGGATTACCAATGGCAGAATCATCGATTTTATTGCCGGTAGCATCAAATATCGCTTCCTCTCCAAAGGCACTATATCGGTAGGATTCACGCGTTTTGCCATTAGAGTCGATAAGTGCAATGACATTCCCTTGAAAGTCATGAAGAGGAGCAAAAACTTCATTGTTGATTTCCATTGCAACGGCTGCACCAATTTCAGCGCCTTTTCCTTTTCCTAGGACGCGCAAGGCCTTCAAGGTGCCGTTCTGATCGCTTGTCCCAATGTCACATTGACCGACGAAGAGGATTTTTTCCTGAATGTCTGAGACACTTCTTGCAATACACCGGTTTTGCTCATCGTAGGTGTAAGTATAGGTCGTATCATCTACTTTAAGCGTTGTCAGGCGATCAAGGGCATCGTAGCTAAATTTGTAGGATTTATAAGCCGTGACATTCCCATTAGCATCATAAGAATAATCGGTCTCTCCATCATTCAAGAGGCTGTTTAAGCTGTTGTAAGTGTATTTTTTTCCATCTTTTGAACTGCGATTGTAAAGGGAATCATTCGTGTAGCAGTGTTGGAAGTACCCCGACTCTTCTTGCATTTGATAAAGAGAATCATAAGAGTACTTGTTGCTTTCCTGTCCGATTGAATCTTTGAAGTCTTTACCAATGACATGGTTCACCGCATCATAAGTGAGACTTTCTGAATAATAAGAAGATTTTTGCTCTTTAGGTTGCCCTTTTAAATTATAACGGGAGGTCATTTCTCCAAGTTGATGAATCAAGAACGACTCCAAAGGATTCCCACTAAGATCATAAACACTATATGTGTGCTGGTAGTTCCCTCGCTTCACAGAGGAAAGTAAAGGCCCATTATAGGCATAATCAATCGATGACATATCGGGAAGCGTGACCTTCTTTAATCCCCCATCCGGATTATAGGCCATTTGCAGCTCAAGGCCATTACTTAGCTTTTCTTTCGTGACCCGGTTATGTGCATCATATTCACGTGAAGTCGTCGTATGATTGATGCGATCCTCAACTTGAATAGGATTAGAGCAAATATCATAGGTGTAATAATAGTGAACAGAATCACCCGATTTTTCCTCCAAAAGTCTTCCAAGCTCATCGTAGCTATACTGAAGCGATACCCCATCCGGTTTCATCGTAGATTCAAGCTGTCCGAATTGATTGTAGACATGAGAGATTCTTTTCTCTTCAGGCTGTCCTAAAGCTTGCGTTGATGCTACAAGCTTATTCATGGAATTGTATTCCCATGTATTGATCACATCCGGAGGTGATTCCTCTCCTCGGTATATCTTCTCAACTGTCCGAATACGATTACCGGCAAAATCATAGGAGTAGGCTGTTCTCTGAATCTCTTCGCCAAAAGGATCAAGCTTAATTTGTTCAGCGAGCTTCCCTTGTATGTCTTTGATGAGAACAGTTGTCATGCCAAGTGGATCACGGGTTTCGGTCTTAATGACACGTTGCCCTTTCGCATTGAAATAATTCAGGAAAAGACGTGTGCTTGTAATATTGCCTTCCGGATCGACCGACTCAAGTGGAACTCCATGCGTATCGATGGTTTGAGTGGCGATAACGAGGCCCGCTTCTGAATCCTGTTCGATCCGGATTTTGTGTCCATCTACATCATAGGCATATCTGACAAGTGCAAGAACATCTCCATGCAGATTTTCCGTTCTCTCTTCAATCACCTGTCCAAGCATATCCAGTACAACACTCTTGGCACTTCCGGTATCAGGCTCACTTATCGAGGAAATGGATGTTTTACAGCACCGGTTAAGCGTGTCATATTCGTAATGGGTGATGTAATCGCCTTTTTGTTCGCTCGTCTTTCTTCCTAAGCAATCATAAGCGTATCGCGTGATATGACCTTCAGGATCCAAACTTTCAAGGAGATGGAATGTGCTATACTTAGCAAAAGTGCTCCATGCTTCTTCACCAGAGGCTGTCATCTGAACAGTTTTTATAATCCTATTTTGCGCATCATAAGTGTAAAGGATTGTGCTGCCATTTTTGGCTGTTTCTTTGATCAAATGGCCTTCAAGATCATATTCAAAGCGTTCACAAGAACCGTCGGGATAGACAATTTGGCACGGCTTGCCGTAAAGCGTGTAGATAAACTCAGTGACAGAACCATCAGGAGCTGTGACTTTTGTTGGCTGGCTCATCTCATTATAGGCATACTTTGTGAGATCTCCTTCATACCCTTCCATAATGACCGGGCGGTTGAAATCATCATAATGAGTCTTCGTCTCATTCCCCATCGCATCGACTTTTGCAATCAGATTGCCGCATAGATCATAGCGAAAATGCTTAGATAGAATACTATCCCGGTGATGTTCTTCAATCTTGATCAAACGGTTCATGAAATCATAAGACAGATGCTTAGTTAATAGAGGATTTGGACCGTTC
>CAZOAX010000227.1:0-4207 GCA_964577735.1 uncultured bacterium | reverse complement strand
CTTCAGTTAAAGTGGTTGCGTCAGCTATAGCAAAAGGCACATCCAATATCGTTGCAAGGGTTTTTGCGATGAGTGTTTTTCCGGAACCTGTTGGTCCGAATAAAAGGACATTGGACTTGCTGAACTCTACTTCGTGATCCTGTCCGCCTCTTTTAATTCTCTTGTAATGATTGTAAACGGCAGTAGAAATGGTTTTCTTTGCAGCTTCCTGGCCAATGATGTAATCATCGAGTCTTGCTTTGATCTCTTTTGGCTTCAAGTATTCGAAACTTCCACCCGCTTTTGTTTTTTGCTTAATGATCGTATTGCAAAGCTCTACGCATTTATCGCAAATAACGGCATCGGGGCCTGAAATAAGCTTTTCTACATTTTCTTCAGTTCTACCACAAAATGAGCAGGTCGGAGGTGTTTTTGTGTCTTGTGTTTTTTTATTCATAGTTTTAAGCAGCTGGAGGTGTTTTTTTCTTGGGTAGAACGACTTCATCGATCAAGCCATATTCTTTAGCTTCATAAGGTCCCATAAAGAAATCCCTGTTTGAATCGGCCGCGATCTTCTCTACGGTTTGGCCTGTATGATTGGCCAGGATCTCATTGAGACGTGCTTTGAGGCTTAAGATTTCTTTTGCCTGAAGTTGGATATCGGAGCTTGTTCCGCCGACTCCGCCAGATGGTTGGTGGATCATTACGCGGCTATTAGGCAGTGCAAAGCGTTTGCCTTTTGTTCCGGCTGTAAGCAGGAGCGCTCCCATTGATGAAGCTTGTCCGATGCAATAGGTGTTGATGTCACATCCGAGCCACTGAAGGGTGTCATAAATGGCAAGGCCGGCTGTGATGTAGCCACCCATGGAGTTGATATAGATGTGCACATCTTTTTTCGCATCTTCCATCTTAAGAAATAGAAGTTGCGCAACGACCACGTTTGCGACGTGGTCGGTGATGTCAGTTCCAATGAAAATAATCCGGTCTTTTAGTAGACGGGAATAGATGTCCATAGACCGTTCGCCACGGCCCGTGTCTTCTATCACATAAGGGGTTAGAGACATTCTTTCTTGACGGTGTTCATTTTCTCGGCTCATGTTTTCCCCTTACTTTTAATTACGTTCAATATACTTTTCTACAAGAACAGGGTCAAGCTCTTTTGCTGTTCTCAACCACGAAGTCAAGTGCTGTTGCTGCAATCATTTCATTTTCTGCAGTACGAGTAAAGTATTCGAGATCGTTTTCTGAGATATTGCGATCGCCACTCATGTAGCGCATGAGCATCTCTTCTGTTGCTCTTTGACGTACTTCTTGAGTTGTCGGATATTTTAAGTTGTTGTCTTTGAATAGCTTATAAACCAAATAGGAGAAGGTCATGTTGTCTTTCCCCTGATTGAAGAAGCCCATCATTTTATTGTCTTGCTCTTCTTTGGATAGGGAGTTATCAGATTGGGATAACTGCGTGCATTCGTTTAAAAGATCTTTTAAACGGCTGCCAGGAAGTTCCATCGGGTAGTTAGCTAAAATGGCTTTCTTGGCGGCAAAACGCATAGTTTGCTTTGCGCGCTCTTCTGCATCTTTAGCTAAAGATTTTTCAATTGCCTTATTTAAAGCATCGACATTTTCTACGCCGGCTTTTTTTGCAAGCGCATCATCTATTTCAGGAAGGACAGCTTCTTCAATTTTCAATAACTCTACATTGAATGTTCTTGGTATAAAGTTGTCTGACTTGTCTTCTCTTTCATCTTCAGATGTTCCAGTCGCAGTACCGCCAATCGAAAGACCCGTGATCAATTTACGAAGCCATGCTGGAAGTTTATCTTCTTTCATTTGGAAACGGTTGCCTTCATGAACAGTCTTTGGGATGCCGTCTTCCATCATGTCGATGTTAACTGTTACGAAGTCGCCGTCTTGTGCTGCACGGTCTGTAACCTCTTTCCATGAACAATGGTGGAGGCGAAGTTCTTCAATGTGTTTGTTGATCAGATCTTGCGTGACAGGTTCAGCTTCTTGTCTTGCAACAGAAAGGGAGCTTGGGTCGATGGATGGAATTTCAGGATAGGCATCAAATCCGATTTCGACAAGAAAGGATGTGGCATCAATAGGTTCGCACTTTGTCAAGTTGACCGGGCTTTCGTTGCTTAATGGATGAATGCCGGATAATTTGATCGCCTCGGAAAATGCGTTCCTTGTCAAAATATCGCCAAATTCTTTTTTGATCTGAGGTGCAAATTGTGAAGAAACAAGCGCTTCTGGCGCCCTTCCTTTTCTGAATCCTGGGATATTGACTTCTTTTGTAACAGCTTTAACAGCAGCCGCTTCTGCAGCTTTTGTTGCAGCAGGAAGAGTTGTGATGGAGAATATGACTTTGCAGCCTGACTGTTTTTCTACATTAAGCTTGATGTTTGTGTTTTCTAAGGAAATAGAAGAGAGACTTTGTTGGTTCATTTTAGACCTTATCGTTGATAAAGGAAGAAAGCGGGCGATGAGATTCGAACTCACGACCCTCTCGTTGGCAACGAGATGCTCTACCACTGAGCTACGCCCGCATAGATCCTTACTTGTGTGACGTAGTATACGGGCGGCCCGCGATTTTCAGCAAGGATATTTTATCGTTCGTTTTTCAAGATGACTAAACCTGACTGTGACTCTATCCAGTAAGCTCCAGCTATTTCTAAATGTTCTCCTTCTCCATGAATGTTTATAAACATTTTTCCTACAAAAGTTTTTCTTGTCCCCATTTTTTGACCGCTAGGCCCGTCATAAAATGCCCTTTGAGCATAGATGTTGGCCTCGGCAGTTCCATCCAATGTTTTTGAGCTGGGTTCTATAGAGTAGTGCCCCATAGAGCCTAGAATAGCGCCATTCTCAGAGTGATAGATCAAGATGATGTCTAAGTTGTTTTTCAAATCTATCCCGTTAAAAACTATCTGAGAGTTCAAGTTTTTAATTTGCTCGATCTTTTCCGGGGTTAATTTTTTTCCTAAGAGCAATTTTCCTTGGTCCCGGACAACTGTGTCCTCTCCAAACCCTACATATTCAAAGCCGTCAACAGGCAAAGATTGTAAGGAATGCAACGGCTCGTGGATGTAAAAATCTTTTATAGAATTGAAATAAGATTTTTCGGAAAGAACAAACCTTCCATTATCAACATAGTAGATCTGTTTTTCAATCGCATCAGTAAATCTTGCGGGTGCTGTGTTTTTAGCTCTAAATGCCAAGTAGGTGTCGGTTGCTTGCGTATTACTATTTAATAAAACGAAAATCAGTGAAAATAAAATAAAGTTGTTCATGTTTTTCCAATATGTTTTTTATTTACATTATTATAGCAACGTCGCGTTAACTTTGCCAGCTTTGCTTTCTTTAGGGGAGAGGGTGTAAGAATTTTTTATGCTGTTGCAGGTCAATGTTTTATGTGAAATATATGAAATTATTACTTGTCTAATACGAAGAACTATGACAGTCTCCAAAGAACAGCTATAATGAGAAGCTTGCAAACAATTTTAATGACAAGTAGGCTCTTGCATCGTTATAGTCGGATTATCAACAAAATTTTAAAGGATATTTTTCGATGCTGAACTTTCGTAAGTTGCGGCAAGATTTTTCGCCAAACGTTTTAAAAGAAGGGAAGGCACTGTTCGATAAGGATGGAGTGCAATCGACCAAAATTTTAAAGCTGACCGGTGATTCTATTCGCGTTCTTGGAAAAGTAATTGGTCAATTCGATCATACGTATACATGTGAAATTGAGATGGACCTTATCGATTCATCTTCAATTGATTCTGATTGTGATTGCTTGTCCAAATTCGATTGTCAACATCAAGCAGCCTTGGTCTTTCATTTGGAAGATAATCTTAACGAAATGGTAGTGGATTTTTCAAAGGGCGGCGAGTTTGAAGCCGATGAAGAAGAAGTCGAAGATATCAAAGAAAAAGAAAAACTTAAATTAACGATCAAAGAAGCAGAGCATCAAGCGGTCAGCAAGAAAGGGAAGAAACTCCAAAAAGAATTAGTCGATGAGTATGTAAAGTCCTCACAAGTTCTTGGCAAAAATCCATTTTTTCTACCTGAAGAAGATTATACGGTTGATAAAGCAGAGATTGCTTTTATTTTCTCAGACCAAAAGCAGATTGAAGTGCAAGTAGCGCTTAGACTTCCCTTCCGTTCAAAGCCTCTTTACATCATGAACCTCAAAGAGTTCTTAGACGCGGTCCAGTTCGAAGAGCCT
>CAZOAX010000226.1:0-4239 GCA_964577735.1 uncultured bacterium | reverse complement strand
CCAGAAAATAAGTTGTTGTATCCCCAGGTTGCAACGTTCCCCGCTTCGCTTATTGCTCCCGTAAAAAATTTCTGCGCCAGTGAAAAGTTCATAAACCCAGGCTGGGCAAAAGTTACTAGAGTAAGGTAGTTTTCCTTTTTATTATTCAAATATTCAACCAGTGCTTCGCCAATTTCAGACGGGCTTTTTCCTACCTGTTTCGCAAGCACCAACGGCGCATTGGTCGCATAGTCACCATGAGCCAGATCGGCAAGCTCAACAGTAAACGATGCCCCAGAAACCCCAAAAAGCTCCTCTACCGCTTCGGCAACCAGCTTCTCAAGTTTTGCTTTCATTCCGTGATTCTAGCATTTTCTTCAAATTTTGACTTTTGCCATCTTTCGGGTAGTCTTTGAAAAAAATTAAAAAATGGAAAAACAAATTGTTCATTACAAACCTTATACAGAAAGAACACTAGATAACCAGTATGAAAACCTCTTGAGAAATTTATTCAACGGCGACAAAAAAACGAGTTTTCACTCACAGGAAAAAGAAAATGCCGGATCAGGACATGAATACTGCCTCGAATTACCCTGCAGAACTCTTCAGTTTTACGTACCAAACGGAGCACCAATTACAACTGTTCGCGACCTTGGTAATAGAATATTTGGATCAATTGGTGAAATGATTGGGTTTATTAACGGAGCCCGCACGCTTACTGAATTAATGGAATATGGATGTCCTAAGTCGTTTTGGGCGCCTTCAGTGACAAAAGGAAAGTGCGAAGTTTGGGGCCTCGAAGAAGGAGATCTTGGACCAGGATCATACGGTCCGAATTTTACAAAACTCCCAACATCTAATGGAAGAACGTTTAACCAGATCACCGCCCTGAATAACCAAATTATTTCAAAAGCTTTTTCCCGGACCAATCTTATTAGTTCCTGGTATACCCCGTTAGATATGGGCGATACAACACAGCAAAGCCCAAGAAAAGTTGTTGTGGCACCTTGTCATGGCAATATGATCCAAGTTGACGTCATGGACAATCGCACTATGCACATGACTGTTTATCAACGTTCAGCGGATTCACCAGTTGGCCTCGTGTATAACCTTACGCAGTGGTTTGCGTTTGGATTAATGGTTGCATATGTCGGAAATTTACAGTTTACGTGGTACACGCACGTACTGCCAAACCCGCAAATCTACGACATTCAATTTGATGCAGTACGTGAATTACTTAACAGAGAATCACGGGCGTTACCAAGCCTCTACCTCCGACCTAAAGGAGAACGAAAACAGTTAACCGATTTTCGAAAAGAGGATTTTGAAATTGAAGACTATTTCCCTCATCCTAAAATGAAGGTTCCATCTGTAGTATAAGGTAAAAATGAAGCCACTTTAAAAAGGTGGCTTTTTTCTTACTTTTATGCAAAATACCATAAAAAATTAAATATGGAAGATAATACTCAAAAACCATTTGTTTTCATTGAAAATGTACGGAACGAAGAAATGCGCAAGGAATGGCAAAAAATACTTGATAGCGGAGAAAACCCTTTTGCGCTTGAACACATCAATAAATATCATAAAAATCCGATTTTAATGGAAAACGACCATTGGATTGTGAAAAAAAATGATCACCCTTACCCCGGAGCTAAACACCATCTTCTTTTCATTACTAAAGAATTTTGTGAACAAGATCCATTGAAGGTAAGACCTGAAGTTCATAGTGCCCTATATGATTTAGTTGGAAAAATTACCAAACAGCTCGATATTACCGGCTATACGGTTTGGTCACGCTTTGGAGATCCATCTAAAACGAAAAGTACAGTCCTTCATTACCATGCGCAACTTATTGAGCCAGAAGATGGATATATTATTCCTGCTTGGTATGGAATCAAAGAAATGTAAAGAAAAAAGTCCCCCTTTATAGGGGACTTTTTTATTTCAAAAGAACTTTGATGATTTCAATACCTGCATCTTTGAGTATCTGATCAGCGTCAAGTGTTGAATACCCTTCTAAGAAGAACACTCGATTGATTCCTGCTTCTTTTATACTCATCGCGCAGCCGCGGCAAGGAAATGTCGTTACAAATATATCCGCCCCCTTAAGAGAAATACCCTCCCTAGCAGCTTGGGAAATAATTGAAGCTTCTGCATGGATAGCATTACAAATATCCCCTCGTCCTCCTGCGTTTAAGTTACTTCGTGGATCACCATCGATGTACGGTGCTTCATCAGTTGGCATATGTCGATTATATGCACGGAACAACTCCTTTCCTTCTTTAACAGCTATTGCGGCAACTTGCCTCCACCAATCACTACTTTCCTGTGCGTATTCTTTTGCAGCAAGAACCAATTTTTGTGCAATTGGATCTTCAGTGGTAATCACACGATCAGAAAGAACTTCCTTTATGGCGGTCGTATTTGACCAATCCCATCTGAGAAAAGTTGTATCCCATAAAATGTGTTTTCCAGGTAAAGATTTTTCTAAGAGCAATCCCAGGTCATCTTTTGGAAAGACTAATTGACTATACGGCTTGAGTTTCCACTCCATTTCATCCAGTCGCGAAATAAGTGAAACCTCACGCTCATTGGAATAGTGGGAATAATAACAACATAAGAAACTTTCAACATCCCTCACTGGCAATGCCCGGAAATCTCTCAATAACTTTTCCGCATGATCCTCATCCAATTGCTCTATTATCGAAGGAGTAATCAGAAAAATTGGAATTTTTTGATGCCGTTCAAACAAATCAAAGTATCCTTTGTGCAACACTGGCACATATGCAACTATTGCTTTCATGGATTACCTCCTTCAGGATTTAAATAATTATGAACTGTTTCTACAATCTTTTTTCCAAGCCCATCTGCGCCATCCATTGCAAGAAGCCGAATTCGTCCCGTTGTTGATGTTACCGCTTGAGGCTCAAAGAAGATTATTTTTCCGCAATACTTCTTGAGGTTTTTTCTGATTTTTTGCTCAAAATTTGGAACATCTTTAGTGCTTCTCGAAAAAACGGCGACATCTGGTTTTAAATCAACTATGAGCTGATCTTCATGCTCATTAATATCGCGAACCGTAAGAATGTTTACCGATCGAATATGGGCCAACATTAACAGCCGTTCTTCCAAACCAACAATTGGCCGATTTTTTATATCAGGCTTCCGTTGTCTGGTATACCTATCCGAATCTACCGCCACAACAAGAAGGTCTCCTTCTTTCCTTGCTTTTTCAAGGTATTTAACATGGCCTTCATGAAGTAAATCATACACACCACTGGTATATACAATTCGCTTCCCTTCTTTCTTAAAGACTTCAATAACCCACTGAAGATGTTTACGATCTAAGATAACCCTGTCTTCGTAGTTAACGCCATTGCCAACAATATTAAGGAGTTTAACCTCATGCTTGTTTGGAATAGTTTTTTTGTACTTATATTTGGTGTACTTTAAAGGAATTTTCCTTGGTATTCGTTTACGTTTTTCCATTGTCAAAAATTTTTGTTTGGTCTTAGATTATGCTTTTTTGGGAGTAAGTCAAAATTGACATTTTAAATATGTGATGTAATGTGAATACAAATTTTAAAATATGAAACTTATACAAATGATCGTTGCTTGTGATAAGGACGATATTATTGGGCACGGAGAAAAAATGCCAGGATGGCATCTTACTGATGATTTCAAGTTAAATTTCGTCCCAAAAACAAAAGGATGCCCTGTCATCATGGGACGAATAACAGCACAAACATTGGGAAAGCCCTTAAAGGGCAGAACTAATATTGTTATCAGTAGAAACGCCCAGGAACTAAATCTTCCTGAGGGTTTTCTGACCGTTGAGAGTATGCAGGCTGCAACATTACTGGCCGAGAACTCACCAGGGGAAATTATCTGGATTATCGGAGGTAGACAGATTTACCAGCTGGCATTAGATCAGCTGCCGATAAGAAAAATCTACATCAGCCGCGTAAAAGGAAATTTTCCTTCCCGCAATCCGAATAATGAAGTGCGTTTTCCTGAATTTATTGAAAAAGGATTTGCTTTGGTCCCTATTGAATCAGAAATATACCAAAAACGAAATCCTACTGACAGTGACAAAGGAAATTCTCACGACTTTACTATTGAAGTGTGGGAGCGAATGTAAAAAATAAAGCTGCTATTTAAATAAAGCAGCTTTTTTATTTCCCCGTACTGCCGAAACCTGACGTTCCGCGGGAAGTGTCCGTAAGTGTCTCGGATTCAATAAATATTGGATGTTCAACT
>CAZOAX010000225.1:0-4245 GCA_964577735.1 uncultured bacterium | reverse complement strand
TGATGAGAGGGGTAGTGGTCAGCGAGGGTGAAAGCGAGCGTCCCCCATCCAGCTCCAAGTTCATAGATAGTGCCTAAGGGGTTTAAGGGGAGTGGTTTAAGGAGGGCGTTTTTGACTTTTGGCGAAGTTGGCGTGGGGCCGATTCCATATAGAAGGGTTGTTCCTACGACGGAAATTAGGATTGCGAGTATAATCAACAGTAAAATAAACATACGTATATGCATAAACTAATCACTATTTATTGTCCGTCTGAAAAAAGCGGAGAGGCTGTTCCCTTGATTGAAACCTGTGTTCAGGCGGGATTTCCTTCGCCGGCAGATGGGTATTTGACCGATACATTGAATCTTCATGATCTGGTTGTGAAGAACCCTCCAGCGACTTTTTTTGTCCGGGTCGTCGGTGATTCGATGAAGGATGCCGGTATTGTTTCAGGAGATATTTTAGTTGTCGACCGTTCTTTGGAGCCACGCCAAGACAAGATTGTGGTAGCGATTCTGGATGGGGAGTTCACGGTTAAAAAGATTCATTTTAATGTAGACGGGACGATTTTTTTAGTCGCAGCAAACCCTGCCTATCCTCCTATCAAAGTGAGACGGGAATCAGATTTTCAGGTTTGGGGAGTGGTTTCCTATGTCATCCATAAAGCCTGATAAATTTGCGCTTGTCGATTGCAATAATTTTTTTGTTTCCTGTGAAAGAATATTTAACCCTGGTTTACGCAACCGGCCTGTTGTGGTCTTATCCAATAACGAGGGCTGCGTTATCGCAAGATCCGAGGAGGCAAAAGCGCTTGGGATCCCTATGGGGGCTCCGGCATTTATGTATAGTCAGCTATTCCAAGTACATAACGTCGCGGTGTGCGCATCCAACTTTACCCTTTACGGGGACATTTCGACACGCATTATGGAGATCCTTAAAAGTTTTGCTTTGGACGTTCAGGTGTATTCGATTGATGAGGCCTTTTTGCATATACCAGAAGATGGTTTAGATGCTTTATGTCAAAAAATAAGAGCAACTATCTTGCAATGGGTCGGTGTGCCTGTTTCAATTGGCGTGTCCCATACTAAAACCCTTGCAAAAGTGGCAGGAGCCATTGGGAAGAAGTCATTGCAAGGCTATTGCATTTTACTGGATGGGGTAGAAAATGTGCTTTCTGACTTGCCTGTCGGAGAAATTTGGGGCATTGGAAAAGGGATGGAGGCTAAGTTGAATAATAAAGGGATCAGAACGGCTTATGAATTCATGCAGATGCCGGATGAGAGCATCCGCAAGTTTTTGAGTGTTGTAGGCTTGCGGATCGCTCATGAATTGAGAGGCAAGAGCTGTTTTACATTGCAAGAAGAGTCGCCTATCCCAAAATCGATCACGTGCTCACGTTCCTTTAGAAACCCGCTTTTAACATTGGTTGAGCTTGAAAAAGCGGTCTCGCGGTTTATGGCTTATGCTGCTGAAAAATTACGGGAAGATGACCTTGTGGCAAGTGTGTTGAATGTGTATATCCGAACAAGTCCTCATAATGAAAATGAGCCCTATTATGCTAATCAAGCCATTATGCGCTTACCTCAGGCCACCTCTTATACGCCCCATCTGATCACAAATGCCAAAAAAGCGCTTAAAAGTATATTTAAAGGGGGATATTTATATAAGAAAGCAGGTGTAGAGCTTCTGGATTTCTCCCTTAAAAACTCTTATCAAATGGATTTATTCACTCAAAATGTGGATGAAAAGAGACAGACTGAATTGATGCGATCGCTTGATAGTATTAATAAACGAAGTGGGTATAAGGCTCTCAAGTTTGCTGCAGAGGGCACCAGCCCTCTTCATAACAAAGATCCGGGCAGTAGATCGGCTTTGTTCACCACTAATTGGAATGAACTGCTCACAATTAGGATTTAATTTGTTAAAGTAAAATTTTAATAAAATGTGTTGTATCTTATTCAATATCAGCCTGTTAGGGATTCGTCCCCCCTTCGAGGAATGCGCAGGAACTCGATATTTCATTCTTTTGCAAATATTTTCTCTTGGCAGGAAGGTGTGCATTTTGGCAATATACTGTTAAATGAAAAAAAACCTTAAAAGATAGGAATAAATGATGAAAAAGCTATTTGTTATGCTTGTCGCGCTATGCGCATTAGCTCTTCCAAAAGCCGCACAAGCTGTTGATACTGAAGGCATGTATGTTGGCGGTTTAGCTGGTTTTAACTGGTTGGTCAACTCAAAAGACAGTCATGAAGATTTTAAAATCGGCTGGATCGGTGGATTGAACCTCGGCTACCGTATGTGCAGTGGCATTCGTGCAGAAGCTGAAGTTGCTTACCGCAGAAACATTCATAAGCATGCTAACCGCCCTGTACAAGTTTGGTCATTCATGGCTAACGGTTACTATGAAGTATCAAACTGCTATTGCATTACTCCATACGTTGGAGCAGGTGTTGGCTACGACAGAATCACACACAGACGTTGCAACGGTACAGAAAGCAGTGTAAACAGCAAAAACAGTGGTTTTGCATGGCAAGTCATGGTCGGTGGATTCTATGACATCGATGAGTGCATGGAAGTTGGTATCGAATACCGTTTACATAACTGCACAGCTAAGTACGTGAAAAACTTCTACAGCAATGCTCTAGATTTCAGAATCAACTGGTTCTTCTAGAAATTAATTCTTAAAATGTACTCTTGAGGCTTAAGACTCAAGAGTACGTTACTTTATAAGCAAGATGTATCTCAAATCACTTTTTTCAATTTTATGTCTTTGGATTGCGCATGCGCAATCCCACCAGGTGGTGCTCATCACGGGTGCTTCTCGTGGAATAGGATATGCCACAGCTGAACTTCTGGCTAAAGACGGCTATACTGTCTATGCCGGAGCCCGTAACACCTCTTCATTAGATTTAGAAAATGTCCACTTCATTCCTCTTGATGTTACAGATCAGCAAAGTATTGATCTTGCAGTTACAACAATTGTAGAGAACGAAGGTCGTCTCGATGTCCTTGTCAATAACGCCGGGATCATGGTCTATGGTTCAGTTGAAAATGTGACGATCGAAGAGGCTGAAAAGGTTTTCGATGTCAATCTCATGGGTGTCATGCGGACGGCGCATGCGGTTCTTCCCATTATGCGTGAGCAGAAAAAGGGACGGATCATTCAGATCAGTTCAAGAAGCGGCTTTAGGCCTTTGCCTTCGATCAGTGTCTATGCAGCTTCTAAATATGCGCTTGAAGGATTGTCTGAGACCATGGCAGCTACTCTAAAACCATGGAATATTGATGTATCTCTAGTTGAACCGGGACCGGTCAGCACGGACTTGGATTATCTTTCACCCTATGGTACAAGATTTAACCAAGACGAAGATCCCTACTATCCTATTCTGGAAGGTTCAGGCCTCCTTGATCCAGATAGTCCAATTGCGCAAACACCTCAAGAGATCGCCTCTCTAATCAAGCACATCATCGAAGAGGAAAAACCGCATTTTCGTTATCAGACAACGGAAAATATCAAAAAGCAAGCGGCTTTACGCTTTGTCGATATCACAGGCAATTCTTCTGTTGACGAATGGCAAACAGTTTTATTTCCATGTTCGGAATAAAAGATCAGTGGTGGAAGCAGGTCTATGACGGACGGTATCATTCCTATGGTCCTGATGTATTTGACGAAGGGCTGCATGAGAAAAATGTTGAGCCGGGTTATTTTGCCAGCATAAAAAAAGCTACTGAATACGTTGGCGAGCACCTAGGAGAAAAGCTAACACTTGCTCATTACCAAAAAATCCACGAGCTGGCCTGTTCCCATTTTCCTCAATTAAACCCGATTGTTATCAATGTGAAAAAAGAGAACATCGATCGGTTTCGGAATACAAGCGTCTCTTGTTATCGCAACGTGGTCTATGATGTGTATGAAGAGCTTGATCCTGACCAATTTAAAAATAGAAAAAGGAATTTTTCACAGCTGCATTGGATTCGTTGGAGCCTTTTGATGACGCATCACATTCAGTTGGAAGTAGGAAGTAAAGTAGAATTAGCTACTATATCTGATGATTGTAAACAGCATCTTGTAAAAGCCTATGGCAGCAAGGTTGACGTTGCAGGAATTTTGGAAAGTGGTAATCCCTATCTTGAAGAGGTCATTACCTCCACAGATGCGGTCAACTTGCAACTGAAGCGAATACAGGAAAAGCTGGGTCTTGCAGAACCGTTTGCTTCACTTAAGCTCGACACCGCCGGCGAAGAAACAATTGTGAATGTTTC
>CAZOAX010000224.1:0-4252 GCA_964577735.1 uncultured bacterium | reverse complement strand
ATGAGCGCTATGATCGATGCTGCAAAAATCCTTGGTTTAATGGACACGGTCAAAGAACTAACACAGTTCTTTACCCATGAGGAACTGCCTTAATCAGATCCGGTTGCTCCACCTCCACTTCATCATTGCCATTCACTTTTAAAGGAAGATTAACTCTCTCACTGCCTGATCTTGACCGGGTGTAAAGAGTAGCTGCAAGGGACTGATTCTCTTGTATTTTTTCTATTTTATCGATCACCAATAAATCACCAGGAGTCAGCCCACTCACATAAGCATCAATATCTTTGGAAGTCTTCAATTTTTTCCAGCCCTCTTGAGTCAGCAAAAACCAATCATCCGGACCCACAATTTCCCTTTGATCACTCACACGGAACATCGAGTGAATCTTAGTACGTGCACCTATAAACTCAAATTCCTGAAGCAAGGACTTGATGACAGGTTTAGGCTCCTGCATCTTTAATAACGTCAAATTGACCTTGTTTCTTCCTGAAACATCAAATAACTCGATCCCCATAGTCCTTTCTTCTATTTTACTCACCCGGGCAAGAGGATAGGCAGTGGTTGGCTTGCCAGGTTCCAAAACAGCCCATTTCCCATCCTTCCAGACCATAAAATCGCCTTTATCAAGATAGACCGAATAAACGTCTTCCCCTTCGCCAAATTGGATCCTCTGCTTGCCGATATTCGATTCGAACTCCTCTCCACCATGGTCCTCTAAAAAGAGGTCAGGTCCATGCCATTTAGCCTTCTGTCTTGAAAATAAAGTGGGATCGGCTCGAAATTGATCCAGCATAAAGGCTTTTGATGACGCGGTAGGAGGCTTTTCAGTTAAAGTAAAATTGGCTCGATCCAGAGGTTCCTGAATCAAATGACCTTCTTCATCTTTCATCCGCACTTGAACATAGGCGCTATTTGCTCGAAGTTCCGGCTCAATCCAAAGTGTAGTAGGCTTATTTCCGGGGCTTGGAGCATACGGTTGTTGAGGATTATCTTGAGCCACCAAATACAGCTTTTCCTTGGAATGAACAGAAAAGGGCTGGTTGTTTTCAGAAATGGGCGCCATACTAAAAAAAAGATCATCGGCATCTTTAGCATCGGGTCTTAAATTATGACCGTAGTAAAAAATAAAACTTCTTAGGTCTGGCAGTCTCATTTTTGGAGTTTTGTATTCCAGCCGCAAAGAAGTGGCATCCAAGGGAACATGTTTTTTATCCTTAGGGGTAAAAAAGGTGGCGGGAAGATGAGGTTTTTCCGTCTGGATTTTCACCGGAGATTGAGCCACTTCATGGGATGCTGTCATATACCAAACAGTGCCGATCGTGGAAAATGCAATTATCGAAATCAATATCCAATTTGCATACCAAATTAAACTATGACGCATAAAAACCTCTTTATAGAGATTATTATAGAATTTAATTCAATTTAAAGACAATACTACTAAAAATAAATAAAAACATTAAAGTTTAATATTTACACTCTTAAGCTAAACGACTTACAGTTATCCAAGCTTTTTCACTTGCGACCAAAATTTTAGCCTGTTAATGTCTCCGACCTAAATGCTCATAACTGTGCTGTGGAAAGGTTGTTAACAACTCCCTTTTTCACGCTTTGAGTGCACCTGGAAATCGCGAAAAATATAAGATTCCGGATGCACTCTTCCACTTAACTGAATGACTCCAAACTCAAGAAAAAATTTGAGTTAAACCAAACGCGAAGGGTGTTTTATGCTGGCTTGTGATCTTTCTGATGCTTGGCTTCAATTTCTTGAATTTGCAAAGAAGAGATGTTCTCCCACTGCTTATGGAAATTGGCTTTCACCAATTAAAGTCATTGAAAATGAAGAAGTTAAGGATTCCCCCGACGAAATCATCCTGGAAATCCCCAACATCTTCGTAAAAGAATATCTTCTTTCCAATTATAAAGAAGACTTACTGGCGTTTCTGCCGGTTAGAGCAGATGGCGAACCTGCCATTCAATTTATTATCGCCGCAAGCACTCAAAATCTTCCGTCCCCGGTTGAACCTGAGCCTGTCCCGCAAGAAAGAACCGTTGAGCCCCTGTATTCCCTTAGATTAAACCCCAATTACCGCTTTGAGACTTTTATTGAAGGGCCGGCTAACCAGTTTGTTAAATCAGCTGCAATCGGCGTCGCCGCAAGACCCGGACAGTCCTACAATCCTCTTTTTATTCATGGGGGCGTAGGCCTTGGAAAAACACACATTCTGCATAGCATCGGCCACTACGTGCAAGAAAATCATAAAAAACTACGTGTCCATTGCATCACAACAGAAGCTTTTATTAATGATCTCGTGGATGCCCTGCGTAACAAATCAATCGATAAAATGAAACGGTTCTATCGCTCAGAAGTCGATATTCTGCTTGTGGACGATATCCAATTTTTACAAAACCGGATGAATTTTGAAGAAGAATTCTGCAATACATTTGAAACCCTCATCAATCAGCACAAACAAATTGTCATCACAAGCGATAAACCTCCAGCTCAACTCAAACTGTCTGAAAGAATGATCGCACGCATGGAATGGGGCCTTGTCGCCCATGTCGGAGTGCCGGAATTGGAAACAAGAGTCGCCATTCTTCAACACAAGGCTGAACAAAAAGGGCTTCATATCCCGCATAAAGTGGCTTTTTTCATCGCAGAACATATCAACAACAACGTTCGTCAGTTGGAAGGTGCAGTCAACCGTTTAAGCGCCCACTGCAGACTGCTTAACCTGAACATCTCTGAAGACCTGGTGGAGAGAACACTTAGAGAAATGCTTCAACAAGCACCAAGACAACGAATCACTGTCGAACAGATTCTAAAAAGCGTGGCAACCATCTTCCAGGTCCGGGTCAGTGATCTTAAAGGCTCAGGCAGAACAAAAGAAATTGCACTGCCAAGACAAGTGGCCATGTATCTTGCTAAGGAGATGATCAATGAATCCCTGATGATGCTTGGTGCCTCATTCGGCAAAACCCATTCGACCATCCTGCATGCTTACAAAACCATCGAAGAAAAACTCTCGCATGACGAAACACTCCGGCGGCAAATCGGAATGGTCAGAAGGAACATCGAAGTTTAATATGAAGCAGTTGACAAAACGCTTAAAAAAAGTAGGCGCTCCTCCTGGAAGTTTGATCTACACAGGGGATTTAAAAGAAAAAACGTCCATCTCCCTTTTTATTTATGATTCAGACACAATAGCTGAATCCAGCCCACATAGCATCCAGGAAGCACTTGGATTGATCAAATCTGGCAAAAAGGCATGGTTGCATATATCCGGGATTAGCGACCCACAAATAGTTCACGCTGTCGGCAAGCATTTTAAACTGCACCCCCTGATGCTTGAAGATATTATGAACCCAAGCCAACGATCCAAACTGGATGACTATAAAGATACCATTTACATTGCGACGCACGCCTTTTACGTCAAAGAAGACAAACTGATCCAGGAACAAATTAGCCTCGTAATTGGAGATAACATCCTGATCACCTTTTCTGAGGTCCCCTCAGACCTCTTTATGCCAATTATTACAAGATTGATGCGCCCTGGTGGAAGAATGCGGCAGCGGGGAAGCGACTATCTTGCCTATACCATTCTCGATGCCATTGTCGATAATTACTTCCTTGTTCTCGAAAGAGAAGATGAAAAACTCGAAATTCTGGAAAGTGCCCTCTTGAAAGGCGGTTCAGCAAGCATTATGTTCGAAATTCAGGATCAGAAAAGAGACCTGATGCTCCTCCGCAAAACCATCTGGCCTATGCGAGAAGTGATCAATCAACTCCGCCGCATCGACTCACCCCTGATCTCAGAAACCACCCGGTTATATGTCTACGACGTATACGACCACACCATCCAAGCCATCGAAACTGTGGAAGGCTTCCGTGACCTGACAGCCGGCATGCATGACATCCATGTGGCCATCATCAATCAGAAGATGAACGAAACAATTCGCTTCCTCACCGTCGTTTCCACCATATTCGTCCCCCTGACCTTCATTACAAGCCTCTATGGTATGAACTTTGAACACATGCCGGAATTGCACAACCCTTGGGGCTATCCCATCGTCCTCCTCACCATGCTGATCATCTCCGTTGGCTCCCTCATCTACTTCCGCCGCAAACGCTGGCTCTAATCTTTTCAGCATAAATCACTAACCATTAACTGATCGGTAAAAATTCAACACAGAGACACTGACTCGACTTTAGCATTTTTTATGCACTAGTCATCCAGTAGAAGAGTTCTTCAAC
>CAZOAX010000223.1:0-4279 GCA_964577735.1 uncultured bacterium | reverse complement strand
CTCTTTCTAAAACGGTTAGTAAATGTAGGAGCTTAATTAAAAAATTCATGGGGAATAATTTTCTCCTTGGTCAAAAAGATTACGATGTAGTGAATCGAACACAGGAGCATTTGTTCAAAGATAGAGGATCAGCTGTCGAATCTCAATTTAAAGCCTTTCAAGAACATCTAAAAGACAAAGGAAGTGAATATGAGCCCCTGAACAAGGAACTACAGTCGTGTATCCTTAGAAACCCACCTGCTTCATTCAAGGATTTAATAGCAGATTTAGATAGAGACATATCAAATGATATAAAGTATTTGAGTGATATGGGAATGAGGGCGATCAAGGTAGTTATAGATGTAGAGAGTTCAGTAAAACAAGAGGCTGATGTCAATGGAGGACAACAGGTCGAGAGCAAAGGTGAAAAAAGAGCTCAGCAAATGAAGGTAGGAATTGAACGTTTGCCTGCTGGTCAATCTCTATTAATTGATGCACAGACACTAAATCCCGTTGGAAAAAATAAGGCTTTAAAGTCTGGCCATGCGATGGTTATGCGCATAACAAATAACGGGGATGGAACTTACAAGATGGAATTTGCCAATACCGGGGCAGGGATCAATAATGTGAGGTTTCATCCGAAAAGCCTATCTGAACCTCATAAATGCCAAACAGTGGCTGTACTGGAGAGCATTTCAAAAGAGGTGCTTTTGGATAGTCATTTTTTTGAAACTTATTGTCATATTGCTGAAGGAGAAAATATTCCCAGTGATTCTTGCCTAACCAATGAGTGGAGGGCAGCGGTTGATGAGTTGATTAAACCTAATGAAGATGCGAATCAATCGGTCTATAATAGAATAGATGCCTTATATCGCTGCTTAGATACTCTTGGTGAACCTAAGATGATGCCGGAAGACTCTCCTTACTTTTCAAGACCGCAAATAGGAGGTTCTTGCAGCGTGAGCTCCATTTGGGCTATATCAAGAGTTATTTTAGCTAATGAATTAGTTGTCGAACTGGAGGGTGATGCTAAATTCAAGTCGTTATTGAGAAACTATAAGCTGATTGAGCATGGCTTTGATCAATCTTCCACTCGTAAAATCATGGTACTAGACCAAGTAGAATCCTTGAAACATATTCATCAAGAAGATGAAAAAGCGCTAAAAGTTTTAAATAAAATAGAGCAGAAGATCAAAAGAGATTTAGGGATTGATCGAGCAGAATCAAAAGTGAGTGGCCCAGCTCCACTTAAAGCGTATTTAAAATCGGAAAATCCTGCACGAGGGGAATTTAGCATAGGAGCTATGCGTGGGAAATTAACAGGGCAGGAAGGAAAACTGAAATTGAATGTGGCATGGAATTCGACAGACAATAATGTCCGGTATGAAATTCAAGAAGATTCGGCCGGTAAGTTTTCAGGCAAGGATCTTGGGGATGCGCTATTTTTGCTTTATTTTGCGATTGCGAACGGGGATCAAAATGCTTGTGAAGAATATATTCAACAAGTTTTAAGTAGATCCTCTCAAGAGATTCCTTATGAAAAACATGTTGAAATCAATAATTGCCTGTCAAATCTTTTAAAAGATCTTTCAGGATCCAATACCCGTTCTGATATTGCTAAGAAGTACTTTTTATCCTGTTTATTAGTAAAGATCAATTCTGGTCAAAAAGTGGGCGAGTCCTCTAAATTGTCTTACGTTGCAATGGATGTTGAGGCGCATTTAACAAAGGATAATATTTGGGTAAAAGGAATTAAGACGCTTGAAGCTCAAGCGCAAACTAAAGCCCAGGTGGCCAGCGAGCGTGCGAAGATTAGAGAGATAAAACTTAAAGAGCTTGCTGATGGCGGAGACATAAACAGCCTAGTTATATTAGGACAAATTTATTGGGTGAGAAGGGAATTTGCAGAAGCGGTTAAATATTTCCAGTCGGCAGCAGACCTTGGCAATTTACCCGCTCAATTAAAGATGGGGTATGCCTACGAAAAGGGGGCGGTGGACTTGGACGCTGCGATCAAGTATTTTGAAATGGCAGTAGCTCAAGGATATGAAAGGGCTAGAGATAATCTGGAAGAGCTTTATCGTGAGCGCGATTTGAGAAAGTAAAGGCCCACTACACAGCAAAAGACGATCGCTTCTGATACGAATTGCGCAATTTGTGTAGATAAATTTTGTGACAACTGGAGAGGTTGATACAGAAGAAGTTGCAAGGCGGGAATTCCCCCAAATAGATAATAATCTAAAGTAAAGACTGCTAAAAGAGCGGATATGGCAACAAATAGACTTGTGCATAAGGTCGAAAGATGTGTCTGATTCAGATTAAGCGCTTTTGACAGGTAGTGAGCATTCCAAAACGAAGCAAGCGAGGTGGCAAGTGCGACGCTTGGGCTTCCAAAGGCAAATCCAAAGACAAATAAACTGTTCAAGCCGATATTGAGAAGCATGGAAAGCGTGGCTCCCTTTGTTGGCGTTTTAAAATCCCCAAGAGCGAAAAGGGCTGGGGCTGCAATGAGAATGTAGGCCATGGGGAATAGACCAATCCCGTATCCAAGGAGGCATAGGGCTGTTCCGGTAATGGATTCGATGTCGAAATTGCCTCTTCCAAAGAGAAGATTGACGCAAGTAGGCGCTGTGGCAAAAATGGCAGCAGTTGTAATGACGGTAAAGATAATCACACGTTTGACGGCATAATCAAATAAGTGATGAAATTGTTCCAGATTGCCGCTTTTGATTGCTCGTGAGATGGGGGGAATCAGTGCGTTTGCAAGTGCAATGCCGAAAAGAGCGAGTGGGAGTTGTTGCACGCGGATCGCAAACCAAAGCCAGGCAGGACCTTCTGGATTGGCAAAGAGGGCAAAGAGAGGGTCGAGTGCGTTGTTGATTTGAGAAGCGGCTACACCAAAGTTAGCCAGTAAAAGGGGTTTAAGTAGATTTCTTACATCAGGTGAAAAAGGCTTGAAACTGCCTCTTGAGATAATTTTTAGAGTTTGCGGGACAGTGACTGCCCATTGAGCTAAACATCCCAAAATGACAGCAAGACTCAGTCCGATCATGGCCTGCTCAATGGGGAGCGGGGACAAATAAAGGGCGGCTGCGATCCAGACCAAATTGAAGGCGACGGGAGCGATCCCTGAGGTGAAAAATTGCTTTTCACATCCAAGCAAAGCTGCATTTAATCCATAAAGACAAATGAAGAAAAGACTTGGGAGCATCAGGCTTGTGTAGAGGAGGATCTGCTTTGTCTCTGCACTCCAGCTCATCGGGTATAGCGACAAAAGAATGGTCATTCCAATGATAACAAGAGCGCCAAGGATCATGAGCATGCTTGCTTGAAGGTCTCTAAAAAATGCAAATGCTCGCTCAGGACTAGATAAGCGCAGTTCTTCAAAATGAGGGATAAAAGTATTTTGCAAACTCCCTTCGCCAAATAAGCGTCTTGCCAGGTGGGCAAAACGGAAGGCGACCATGAAGGCAGCTAGTGCGGGCGCTGTTCCAAAAGCAAATGCCATCGCCATGTCTCGCAGCATGCCGGTCACGCGACTGATCAGGGTGCCGGAAAGAAACTTGCTTGCGGATCGATGAATGCTTTGGGTAGAGTCAATTGTCATACATGAATCTTAATGCTAAAAATCTGAAAAGTCGAGATAATAGGCGACTATGCATAAACAAAAATTATTGGTCGGCGCCCATACGTCTGCTGCCGGAGGCGTGCAAAACGCTTTATATGAAGGGATGGACATTGGTGCATCCACGATTCAACTTTTTACATCCAACCAAAAGCGGTGGGATGCAAAACCTATTACAAAAGAGATCCAGGAAGCTTGGAAAATTGCACTTGAAAAAACTGGTATTTCTTCTGTAATGAGCCACGATAGTTATTTAATTAATTTGGGTGCGCCGGATCCGGAAATTTTACTTAAAAGCCGTCATGCTTTTCGACTGGAGCTAGAAAGATGTCATGCACTAGATGTGACTTATTTGAACTTTCATCCGGGTTCAGCTCTTAAAGATCCTCCGGAGGTTTGCATTGCCCGCATTATTGAAAGCTTGATCGGAATGGAAGATTTGATCGTCAAAGGCAATACTAAGATTATTTTGGAGGCAACAGCCGGGCAAGGTTCTGCTGTCGGCTGGCGGTTCGATCAACTCGGCGCAATTATTGAAGGCGTAAAAAATAAGTTTCCGATCGGTGTTTGCATTGACACCTGCCATATTTTTGCAGCCGGATATGATATCCGGACAGACGCTGCTTGGGATGGAACCTTGAAAACTTTTGATGCTCAAGTCGGCCTGCAATATCT
>CAZOAX010000222.1:0-4284 GCA_964577735.1 uncultured bacterium | reverse complement strand
AAAAAGCACCGGTTAAAAAGGCTGCTGCCCCTGCCAAAGTAGCAAAGAAATCGCTTCCAACCCCCACTAAAACTGCTAAAAAGGACACCGCTCCAGCAAAACCTGTAAAAAAGCCTGTCGTTAAGAAAGCAGCAGCACCTGCAAAACCAGCAAAAAAAGCTGCACCCGTGGCAAGACCAAAACCTACCTTTAAGACAGCCTTAAAAAAAGGTAAGAAATAATGCAGAGATTAAGCTCTCTCTGTCTTTTTTTTCTGCTCTGCTTTTGCTCTTCAGTAAAAGCAGAGATCGCTCTAACAGAAACAGTATCTGCAGAATCCTTTACCATCCAGACTTCCAAGAAGTTTTATATTCATGGAGAAGATGATTTTATCGGGATCGTCCATCGGAAATCATCGGCCAAGAGTTATGAATTCATCGATTCACATAAGAATCTTGTCTCTGTTGCCTCTCAGGATAAAAGCTATACAGAACTTGGTTCTAAATTTGACATCCATGATGCAAACGGTGGTTATCTTGGATCCATTGTAGAATGCCCTTTTTCCTTCCTGCCTGAATACCACATCCTCTCTTCTTCAGGTGAAATTCTTGGCATCGCAAACGCTAATTTCCTACATACAGAGTACCTGATCATCAATCCGGAAACAGGTGACATCTCAGCCACTCTTTACCGTTCTGCCATTCGTGAATGCAATGACTGGTCAGCAAATATCCTACCCGCTTTTAATCTAAACCCAAGTGTCTTCATCTCCTTCCTCGTCCTCCGCTCCGATAACTAAATTATTGCGTAATTCGTTCCCGTTCCTGTACGCGTTCCCTTACCCGATGAGTCCGGAAACGTTTTTAACCATTTACAAATTCATTTCTTTTAAGCAAAAAGAAGAGATGGATACAAAAAAACAAGGCGGTCTCGCTGGCATAATAGCCGGCGATTCAGCAATATGTCTTTGCGGGGCAGAAGATGAGTCCCTGCTTTACCGTGGCTATTCTGTCAAAGATCTCGCATCCCAGTGCACTTTTGAAGAAGTCGCGTGGCTTCTATTGCATCAAAACCTGCCCAACTCCATTGAACTAGAAGGCTTTAATCAAGATCTTAAACGGTTGAAAGCTCTTTCCCCTTCGATGATCAAAGTGTTGGAAATGATGTCGCCAACAGTCAATCTAATGGATGCTATGCGCAGTTCGGTGTCTCTTCTTGGCCACCTCCATCCAGAGCAGGAAGAAACGGATCCTCTCCTGATTCAGGAAAGAGTCATTGCTTCCCTTGGATCGATGCTGCTTTATTGGTATCATTTTCATACCACAGGAAAAAAAATCACTCTGGACACTGAGGAAGATTCACTTGCTGGTCACATCTTTAAGCTTATCACCGGAAATACCCCTTCTTCACTTGAGCTTGATGCCATGAACACCTCGCTGATTTTATATGCTGAGCATGAGTTCAATGCCTCTACTTTTACTGTTCGCACAATTGCAAGCACACTTTCTGACTACTATTCAGCTATTTGCGGTGGAATCGGGGCTTTAAGAGGCCCTTTGCATGGCGGAGCCAATGAATACGCAATGGAACTGATCTCTTCATTTCAAACCACGGAAGAAGCAGAAAAAGGAATCCTAAAAAAACTGAATAATAAAGAGCTCATTTTTGGATTCGGCCATCGAGTGTATACCCATAGCGACCCAAGGTCCAGCATCATCTATGAAAATGCCAAAGCCCTTGCCAAACCAAAAGAGCAAAAACTTTCTCTTTCCATAGCAGAACGGATCGAAAAAGTGATGAAACGGGAAAAAGACCTATTTCCCAATCTGGATTTTTATAGTGCCCTTGCCTACAACTTTATGGGTATTCCCACGCACTTTTTTACTCCCCTTTTTGTAATGTCCCGTATTACAGGATGGTCGGCCCACTTTCTTGAACAGCGTGCACATAATAAACTCATTCGCCCTTTAAGCCATTACACCGGGCCATCCTACCGTAAACCTCTTCCGATTGAGGAGCGAACCCTATGACGTACGATCCTCTTTTAGAAAAAATTGCAGATTATACCTTGGAATACAAAAAACCGAGCGCGGAAGCGCTTAAATGCGCGCGCCTTTGTCTTGCTGATTCCATGGGGTGTGCCATGCTGGCCCTTCATTTCCCTGCATGCCGGCGTCTCTTGGGTCCTTGGGTGGAGGGGACAATTGTTCCTCATGGAGCACGTGTCCCAGGTCTTGATCTAGTTATGGATCCCGTCATGAGTGCCTTTAATTTCGGAACCATGATCAGGTGGCTGGATTACAACGACACCTTTCTTGCACAGGAATGGGCACACCCATCGGATACAATTGGCGGGTTATTGCCTTTAATGGACTATCTTTCCAAAAAGGGTCACCCTTTCAAAGTGCGTGATCTGCTTTTAGCGATCATTAAAGCCTATGAGATCCAAGGGGGCCTGGCTCTTGAAAATGCATTCAATCAAGTGGGAATCGACCACGTGATCCTCGTTAAAGTCGCCGTCGCCGCAGTCAGTATGCAACTACTTGGCGGAGATCGCACACAAATTCTGGATGCTCTTTCACAAGCTTTTATCGACCTTGGTCCCTTACGGGCCTATCGTCATACACCTAACACAGGTTCAAGGAAGTCTTGGGCTGCCGGTGATGCTGCCGCCCGGGGAATCGCCCTCTCCTTACTTACCCTGCGAGGCGAACCGGGCTATCACACTCCCCTTTCGGCCTCACGTTTTGGTCTTGAGCCGGTGTTATTTAAAAATAGCCCCTTAAAACTTACCCACACGCTCGGATGTTACATCATCGAAAACATCCTGTTCAAAATCTCCTATCCGGCAGAATTTCACGCGCAAACAGCTATTGAAGCTGCTATCTTACTCTTTCCTCACATCAAAAACATTAATGATATTGTGCGCATCGATATCGATACCCATGAAGCTGCCATCCGGATCATCGATAAAAAAGGGGAACTAAAGAATCCTGCTGATCGGGATCACTGCATGCAATACATGGTCGCTATTGCGTTATTACACGGTGATCTTTCATCTGAGCATTATGAACATGAATCAGCAAAAGATCCCCGGATTGATGAATTAAGATCTAAAATGCATATCAAGGAACATAAAGCCTTCACTAAGCATTACTATGATCCCGACATTCGCTCCATCGCAAGCACTCTTACCATCACCTTCAATGATAAAACTGTTCTTGGCCCGCAAACAGTTGAATTTCCCCTCGGTCATAAAAACCGAAGAAAGGAAAGCATTCCGTCTTTATTTAAAAAGTTGAAAAGCAACCTGGCAACCCAATTTCTTCCTGAGCGCGTCGACGAGATCCTCGACCTTTTTCAAAATGAAGACAAACTCGACGAAATGCCCATCCCCACCTTCGTAGATCTCTTCCTCCATAAAGCTTAGCATAAAATTCAACACAGAGACACAGAGGCGCAAAGACACAGAGAAAAAGCCCCTCTCTGTGTCTCTGCGACTCCGTGTCTCTGTGTTGAATTTTAAATAGTCACTGCCACATTGGGTTTAAGGAGGGAGGCTGCTTTGTGTCTTCTGGATTCGAGATCGTCGGCAGAATCAATCCAGATTCCCTTTTTCTTTAAATCGTGATACCCGACTAAGATATCTTCCTTTTTTTCGTGTGTAATCTGAAGGATGATGGGAACTTCCAGTGAACAAGTATCTAAAAACTCTGCGGCCTCTTCTATCGCATGATTTTTCACACGGAAAATAACCAGCTCCGGTTTGATCTTCTGCAGTTTGTCCCATTCATCTTTATCCTGATAGTCTACAAGGACTGCAAATGCTTTTCTCACAGAATGACTTTGTGCCAATTGTACAAGTTTGAGCGCTCCGGGAATGGCATGCGGTGAGATGATTCCTGTTCCCGTCTCGTGCAACCGGCTTAATACATCAAAACTTGTTCGCTCTCTTGGAAGGTCCATCACCACAATATAATCAAGCGTACTGACCTTTCTTTCCGGCCGCCCGAGATGCATTTTACAGCCGATCATGCGAAAAAAATCTGGCCTCTGCAAGTCTCCTTCTGAAACGGTCGCAAGGATTATTTTTCTTTTGAATTTAAGCATTGGTACTTCTCATTTAATGCAATTTATATAGCACCGAAACCAACTTGTTTTCAACAAAACATTAGGTTATATTTTGGATAAGAGGTGAAATATGGCGCAAAACTTTACCGATGCCGTTACTGATGCGATTGAAAAGGCATTCACACTTGCAACAGGACAAAAAGCAACTGAAGTCACTGAAAATCATCTACTTGA
>CAZOAX010000221.1:0-4309 GCA_964577735.1 uncultured bacterium | reverse complement strand
CAGGTTCGACGATCTCCCCTTTTTTATTGACTGGATTTTTTTGAATTTCCATCAAGCAAGAGATCACATTGGCTGCCGGAAACAACTCCAACTCAAATTCCTCAAAGTATTGATTACCCGGTTGACCACGGTAGACTTTTAATGTAAATGTCCGGCTCATCGTAACCTCTTAAAAGGGTAAAGGGATTTCATGTGGAAGATTATGGAAATGAGGCTTCACTTTCTCAGCTTTAGAGTAATCTCTTTCAATTGGAGATAAATAACGCGTATCGACTGGACGGTAGGTGATTTCCGGTTCATCCGGATGGTAGGTCGCTAACGTTGTTTTCAACCAATTCTTATCATCTCTTTCTGGAAATTCGGCTTTATAGTGAGAGCCTCTTGATTCATTGCGCAAGTAGGCCCCTTTTACAATCACAAGGCTTAAATCCAGCATCGCTTGAAACTGATTGGCAAAAATATAGCTTTGGTTCGCAAAAGAGGAGCGATCCCCAAGTGAAATGCGCTTGTAGCGCTCCCGGATTTCTTTGATTTTTTCAAGGGTGCGTTTTAAATCGGTATTGTTCCTTGCGACAGTCGCATAATTCACAAGCCATTCAGATAATTCATCATGAAGCTTGAACACATTTTCATTTCCGTTACGGCTCATTAAATCATCTTTAAAGGATTGCTCAAAAGCTAGCTCCCTTTCAAAAACACTGCTTGAAATCTCATGGGCACTTGTTTTCAAAGAATCGATGTAACGGGGGACTTCCTTCCCTGTAACAAGCCCACCAAATATACATGAAAGTAGGGAATTAGCACCAAGACGGTTAGCTCCGTGATATTGAAAATCAGATTCACCGACGTTAAAGCAACCCGGAATATTGGTCATCTGTCGATAGCGCGTCCATCTGTCCGGATCATCGACAGCCGGCCAGTCGACAAAACCACCGCCCATGGAATAGTGAACGCCTGGAAAAATGCGCATCGGGACTTTACGGGGATCTTCACCTGTAAACTTCTGATAAATCTCCAGGATCGATTCAATTTTATGCTTTTTCTCTTCTGAAAGATGGGTTAAGTCAAGGTAGACTTGCATTTGGCCATTTATACCGAGCCCCATTTCACAAATCCGCAAGATTTCCCTTGAAGCTATGTCTCTAGGAACCAGGTTGCCGAATGCCGGATAAAGCTCTTCTAAGAAATACCAAGGCTCACCTGTCCTGCCGCAAACAATTTCCCCACCATCCGGAGTAGTGATCTTCTTAGAGGAATCGCCATAGACCCAAATGCGTCCGCCTTCTCCGCGGGCTGACTCTGACATCAGTCGCATTTTATCGCGTCCAGGAATGGAGGTAGGATGAATTTGAATGAATTCTCCGTTGGCGTAGATCATCCCCTGCCGGTAAATCCGTCCATTGGCAGCACCTGTGCAAAAAGTGGAGTTTGTCGATTGTTTGTATATGACACCGGGGCCACCTGTTGCGATGACAACTGCATCGGATTTTATTACATCCAGACGTAAATTAAAGAGGTCCATGATGACAGCACCACGTGTCACGCCTTGATCATCTAAACAAAGACGCATGAACTCATGGGATTCAAACTTTTCTACAAGTCCTTGCACTTCATAGCGTCTGACCTGTTCATCTAAAGCATAAAGAAGTTGCTGACCTGTGGATGCGCCACAGAAGGCCGTTCTGTTATAAAGAGTGCCGCCAAATCTGCGAAAATCCAAATGCCCTTCCGGCGTACGATTAAAAGGACATCCAAATCTGTCCATCATATGAATGATGGAAGGGGCTGCTAAACATAGTTCAAGTACCGGCGGTTGATCAGCTAAGAAATCGCCCCCTTTGATCGTGTCATAGGCATGGATATGGGGATGGTCATCTTCGCCTTTACCATTAATGGCTGCATTGATCCCGCCTTGCGCGCAAACTGAATGAGAGCGTCTTACTTTAGTGACAGAGATCAGTTTGACTTTGCAACCGTTCTCTGCAAGCTTAATAGTAGCAGAAAGCCCTGCAAGACCACCACCGACGACAATGACTTCTTTATGTTTCATCTTAAATTAACCCAGTATGTTAAGTAAATCGTCGCAAGGCCAAGAAAGGTCATCAGAAACATAAGAGCTGTTGTAAACCAAAGAAAAGCCCGTTGAATTCTAACAGATAAAGTGACTCCCCATGTGATCATGAAGCTCCAAAGTCCATTAAAGGCATGAAAACAAGCTGCCAGAACAAAAATGGTGTAAAAACTCATGATCCATGGATCTTTGAATGCATTCCTAACCATCAGGAGCTCGGCAGTTCCAAAATCTTTTGCAACAGCAAGGATGCGATCCTCTTCCGGAACCAATTTTACATCCAATCGATCTGCGAGCGCATTCAATCCCGAGTCCATAGTCAAAGGAATTGTATAAGTCGTTTGACTATCCATGTAATGCACTGTAGGCGCATCCACAAAGCGCATATGTAACACATGGACTATGATCCCGATTAAAAGAAGATAGGAAGTGATCCTCTGCCAGGTATAAGCATGATTGCGATTATACTCAGGTAAATAAGGGGTATGCCCTGTATTAGCATAAGAATTATTTTGACCGGTCGTCAGATAATACAATCCCCAGATGGAATGGATCAAAAGCGGAAGCGCCAAAAGCAGCACCTCCATGATCCGTAAATAGGGCATATGCTGAATGGCATTGACACTTTCAATATAAATTCTTCCATCATCCCCAAATAAGGCCGCTTGGGAGTTTGTGATCAGGTGAAAGATAATAAATATCACAAGCCCAAATCCTGCAAGGGACTGAAGCCTTCTCCAAATAAATGCCGATGGAAATAGAGGTTTTGTCATTTAAAATGGCACCCCAATGGCTCCCCCTACTACAAATCCACCCAAATCCAAGCGATGATGCCCATTTCTGCGTGTTTCTACAAATACTCCACCTGATGGCAATAAGTAACTTCTTGCAAAATTTCTATAATGGAAATCCAGAACTTGGTAATCAGCAAAAACGTCCACAAGGATATTATCCCAGAAACGAATCTGGAATCCGCTCTTTAAGACCACGCCAAAATTTTTCTTTGATATGACCCGATGACCAATCCAGCGACCATCAATAAATCCTTCAGGAAGTGGCCCATCCGTCTTCATGCGGAACCAGTTAAGCGAAGGCCCAAAGCCCAAATAAAATTCTCCATAACAATCGATCCGCCAGGAGTGCTTCAATCCCAAACTCCAACTGGACATATTAGATTGGGTCCTACCCAGCCTATTGGATCTTCCACTTCCAGTTATATAGCTTCCATTGGTCCAAACTTTCCAAGGCACCCATTCCCAAGGAGCTGAAAAAAAACAAGAAGCCTCAAGCTGATAGACAGGAGTTGCATTTTGAAAAGCTTCCCTTGATTGTTTGCTTGTTGCGTAATAGGCCCCTACTCTGGCCTGAATGTCATAGTAGTAGGCTTGAGCTGGAATTTTGGTTCCGATCAGAAAGCAGCATATGAGCAATAAATTCTTTAGTGAAGCCATGAAGATGTCCTTGTAATAACCTGCGCTAAAGATATAGCAATTTATTGAAGTTTACTCAAGGAAAAGAAGCACTCTCCAAGAGAATTGAGTATAAATACTTAAGCGTGTACACTTAAGTGGAGGTTATCCTGTGACTATACGTATTCTATTTCTTTTTATATTTTTTGGATCATTTGTTAATGCAAACGAACCTCTCCCCAAAATTCTTGTTTCTGTAGCACCCTACCGTTATTTTGTAGAGCAGATCGCCGGAAAAACAGTCGATGTTGACCTCCTTGTTCCTGAAGGAGCAAGCGCTCATACCTATGAGCCGACGGCAAAACAGATGATCGGATCGGCTAAAGGGGTCCTCTGGTTCAGGATCGGTGAGCCTTTTGAAACAAAAGCACTCAAAGCCATCAAGAGCGTCAATTTTGATCTACAAGTTGTAGACCTCCGTGAAGGCATTTCTTTGATCCATGGAAGCTGTAAACATGCCCATGCAGGTGGCCACTGCGGGGATGATCTACACCTTTGGCTTTCACCAAAAATAGCTAAAGTCCAGGCGAACTTGATTGCAAAAGGGCTTGTAAAGCAATTTCCAGAAAACAAGTCTCTCTATGAGCAAAATCTAGCCAACTTTTTAAATCAATTAGATACACTTGATCATTTTATTTCTGAAACTCTAGCCCCGGTTAAAAATCGCACCTTGATCGTCTCCCATCCAGCCTATGCCTATTTCTATCAGGAATATGGGCTCCAACACCCTCCGGCGCTCCCGCCCCCCGAGTTCGGCCGTCAGGCCGTA
>CAZOAX010000220.1:0-4320 GCA_964577735.1 uncultured bacterium | reverse complement strand
CCGCCCGCTCGAGGACTCGCTAGAGCCGCGGAGCGCGCAGAGGAGAACACGCAGAGAAGAGGAAGAATTCTTCACAATCAAACATTAGAGGTGACTGTTATAAATTTTGATTAAGCACCTAAGCTTCAAGTGAGTAGGGAGGTCGAGTGATCGACCTCTCTACTCACTTATATCGTTCCTATCGTTAAAAGCTTCTCAACTTAATTTGTTGATTATTAACATCCCTATGTAACTCAACACGAAGGCACAAAGAGAGCTTCATGAAAATATGCCCTCTTCGTGTCTTCGTGTTGAATTATAATGACGTGTGGGTTTTGGCGTGTTTGAGGAAGGTTGCAAGGTAGGCAGTGAAGATGCCGGGGTTATAGAAGTCATTTGCCATACCGAGTTTGTAGCTGTCGGCAGGCATGGAAATTGTCTCTAAACCACCTAAGCGAAGAAGGATGTTCATCCATATGCGGGCAGTGCCATCTGTGTCTAGCTCAAAAGGCCAGATTTTCATGATTGCTTGGTGGATGTAGGCCGCAGCTCCTACGGGATCAATTTGATTTGTCTGAACTCTCTTTACAAGGTCCATCATTTGAAAACCCAGCTCTAGTAATTCGTAGGGGATTTTTCCGATAGGGGAACTGATGGGGATAATTTTTGTTAGGACGCTTTTTTCATTTGACGTTATTTTATGAAGATGAACGGAGGTGAATTTTTCATATAGACTGTGAAAATATACTACATCACTGGCAGAACCTCCATTTTTATAGAATTGGCTTTCAAGGTCTTCCTTAGAAAGGATCAACTGGTCAAAAAATAGTAGAACATGTTCTTGAGTGTGACGAAGGGTGCTTCCATTCAGAATGCGATTTGTTTGTTTTAAGCATTCAACAACGGTGCCTGCATCTCTAAAGTCAGTTGTGGCTTGAACATATTGCACGAGATTATTGTAGTCATCTGTTGCTTTAAGACTGCTCTCTGTCAGCTTTAGAGAGACTGTTTTGGTTCGATCTAAATAGGGCAGAATGTGGACTTGAAGCTTATCCAGGCTGCTCTGGTTGGTCACATATTTGGGGTGATAGTAGATTTCGTGTGCTGCACGCCGCATTGGGATCGGAGCATATATAAAGCAAGCTCCAAGGATGAGAAATATAACAAAGACGATGGCCATGATTGTTTGGATCACGGTTTTGACTTTGCGAATGGACTCTGTTTGAACTTGAAAAGGCTGCTTCAAAGAGAGGGGAGGGATCATTTTTCCAATTTCCTGAGTAGCTTAATACAGTCTTCTATAAAGGTGACAAAGGAGCCAGGATGTTTAAGGTCATCCAGCATTGCGTCAAAATGCAGTTGATCAGGCGCAGAAAACCCCATGTAGCAACCCATTTGGAGAATTAGGTTCATCCAAGAGGTAGCTGCATCCATATTTTTTGTTTTATAAGGTTGGATTCGGATGATCTCTTGATGGATGTAGGCAGCTGCAGCAATCGGATGGATTTGTTTTAATTTGATTTTTTCGACTAAATACTGAATTTGAAAACTGAGTTCTTTTAATTTAAAAGGGACTAATTCGGCATGAGGACTTGTGGGGATAAATTTTTTTAAAACAGTGAGCTCTTCATCTTTTAAAAGATTGGCAACGTTAACAAGAGAATGAAATGTTTCATACTTTTCATAAATACTATTGATGTGTTTAATATCTTGTTGATTTCCTCCATTTTCATTAAAAAGGGCTTCCATTTCAGCTTTAGTCCATTCTTTATTTGCATCAATTAATAGTGCTTCATCCGTTCGGTATTCATTTTTTTTCATGAATTCAAAAATAGAGTTAGAGCTGGAAAAATCGATAGAGCGATGATTGTCCTTCATACTTGAAAAATCGGACGGGATGTTTTGAACCATTTTAGAATAAGCTGGAAGTTTGTTCTGAAGCAGTTCTATACTTGTTTTGTTATTTGCAAAACTGGGGTGATGATAAAGTCTATGAGCGTGGAGTTTCACAGGAGGCACTAAATAAAAACAAGCGCCTATAAGAACAAATATAACAAAGGCGACGGCCATGATTGTTTGAATTACGGTTTTAACTTTACGAATGGTCTTTGTTTTAATCAGAAAAGGTTGTTTCAAAGAGAGGGGAGGGATCATTTTTTCAACTCTCTATAGATCTTGATCATAGCTTCAATGTAGGAGACAAAGGAGCCGGGTTGACTGATGTCCTGTATTAATGCATCGAGATGATGTTTCTCGGATGGTGCAAAGGCCTTAAACCCACCCATCTGGAGAATGAGGTTCATCCATAGGAGAGCCTCATCAGCATTGTCCTTTTGAAAAGGCTGGATTCGGATGATCTCTTGGTGGATGTAGGCAGCAGCAGCAATGGGATTGACTTTTCTTTTTTTGATTTTCTCAGCAAGATAGTAAATTTGAAAGCTAAGTTCTTTTAATTTAAAGGGGACTATCACGGAATGATGGCTGCTCGGGATCAATTGTTTGAATACTATAAGTTCATTTGTATTGAGGTATTTAGCTGTCTTTGTGATGGTGCGGTATAATTTAATTTTTTCATGTAGGGTATTAATATGTTCTGCATCTTGGCAGCTCCCTCCATTGTTGTAGAACAGAATTTCCATTTCAGCTTTAGTCATGTTAAGCTCTTCATGAGCAAGAAGGACTGTTTCTATATTAAATCGAAAGGGCCCTTTATTGTTGAAATAGTTAGTGATTGAATCAAGGCTGGAAAAATCAATGGAATCACGAGCTTTTTTCATGAGAGGTTCAAAGTTATAGGACGTTCCCTCTTTGTGGAACAACGTTGTCGAGCTTGAAAAGTCGGGAGGGATGTTTTGAACTGCGTTTGTGTAAGATGGTAGGTTGTTCTGAAGGCGTATTACACTGCTTTGATTAGTTGCAAAACTAGGGTGATGGTAAAGGCGGCGTGTGGCTAGATTGACGGGAGGCAGGAAAACAAAGCATGCTGCGAACATAATCAGTGCGACCGCTGCAACTAACGCAATCATTTTGATCCCATTTTTTATTTTCAGGATCAAGTTCGTTTTAATCTGCAAAGGTTGTTTTAAGGTAACTGAGGGGATCATTGGTTTTGCCCTCTCCTGTACTTAATGCAATTTTCAATATAGGAGACAAAAGATCCAGGATGTTTTATGTCATGCATAGATGCCTCAGCATGCAAAGCAAAAGATGGAAGAAAGGCTTTAAACCCGCCCATCTGAAGAATGAAGTTCATCCATAATAGAGCATAAGCTTCATTCTCATTGTTCTTAATTTTATAGGGTTGGATTCGAATGATCTCTTGGTGTACATAAGCTGCTGCCGCGATGGTGTCGATTTTCCTTTTTTTGATATTTGCAGCCAGATAGTGAATTTGAAAACTAAGCTCTTTTAATTTAAAGGGGATTATAGTGGCTTTGGCTAAGTATTCATTAATGGAGTCGACACTAGAGACATCAATTGATTCGTGGGCATTATTCAAGATAAATTCAAGGGTCTGGGATGTTCCTTCTTGAAACAACTTTGTCGGGCTTGAAAAATCGGGAGGAATGTTTTGTACGACGTTTGTGTAAGACGGTAGGTTGTTCTGTAGGCGTATTATACTGCTTTGATTAGTTGCAAAACTAGGGTGATGGTAAAGGCGGTGTGTGGGTACACTGATGGGGGGCAGGATAGCAAAGCAAGCTCCGAACACAATCAGTGCGACAAGTGTAACTAATGCAATTATTTTGATCCCTTTTTTAATTTTCAGGATCCCGTTCGTTTTGATCTGCAACGGTTGTTTTAAGGTAACTGAGGGGATCATTTAGTAGACGCCCATGTATCAATATAACTATGCAATGTGTTTCTGAAGATTAATACAGCTATTCCTACGACGATGATTCTCTGTATTCTATAGATTTGGTTAGTTTTAATTTGTAAAGGCTGTTTGAGCATGGAGGGTGAATAGGGAAGTAATTGGGGGATCATGTTCAGTGTACAATAATAAGGTTGTAAATGTAGTATCTTAGGGATAAAAATCATAAGATGCAACGTTTATGCAACCCGAAAATTACCCCTTCTATCCCCTTTCACCTGAAGATAGACAGATCAAAAATGCAGTAAAATCAGGCTTTGTGACCTCAGAGTCCAGAGTAACAAGTGGATTAAAAGAGAAGTGTTCGGCATTTTCATTCCGTTTAGACTCCAGATGCCGCGAGCGAGTTTTATCTCTATTAACAGAAATTTTCCGTATCAAAGAACGATTTCCTCTACATATTGAGATCTCAATGCAAGAGATCTGCCTGAAAGTACAAGAAATATCTAAGATCTTATTTGTCGGAG
>CAZOAX010000219.1:0-4339 GCA_964577735.1 uncultured bacterium | reverse complement strand
TCTCTGCAAGTTTCATGCTTAAAGCGGCCTTCAGGCTATCTAATTTTTCATTGTGGAGAGATAAAGTCTCATAAACATCGCTGCACTCTTTAGCAAGCGGCTCATATTTTTTAGGTAAGAAGCTTGCGCTATCTTTAAAATCTGAGAATTCTGGATGGTTCTCGTCCCAAGCTTTTCTTATACCCGCAACATTAGCAAGGTGAGATTGAACTTTATCGCCGAAAGCTTTCAATGAATAATAATTTTCATTAATTTCGATAAATAAAGGAGTGAAATCGTTGCTCAAGTCTAATTGACTTTGAGTGAGATCTTTGGCCGCCTCTTTTTTCTCAGGAAGCATCACATTGGATGTAACGCCGAGAACACGGCTTCTCGTGCTTTCATAACCGGTTTTAACTCTCTCGTCTACAAAACCATGTTCTGAATAGAGTGTGTCAAATTGTTTAGAAAAATGTTTTAGCCTTAGATCGTTTTCTTTGATGAATTGATCAATTGTCTCATTTGTTAATTCTTGGAGACTATTGATTCCCTCTTCTTCTTTGCTCATTTTTACAAGAACATCAACCGCGTTGTTGTAAAGCGATTCATAGTCGTGGAAAAGTTTGGACGCTTCTGTTTTTTGAGTGCCATAATCAGGGTCATTTTTATTGAGTGTGGTGGCTTTTCCGGCAATCAGGTTAACGCGTGTCACTGCTTTGTTTTTAAGCACTTGTGTTGCAGTTAAAAGAGTAGCAATGCTTGTGTAACGTTGATTGAAATCACCTTCAGTGATCTTTGGTTGTACTTTATGTTGACTGCTGTTGATGGTGATTTTTGGATTGATGGTAGCTAATTCTTTTTTCATCAATTGTTTGACTGCTAGTTGCACTTCCGGGGCAGCACTCTTTAATTCCAGGAATAAATTCTGTGCCGAAAGATAAACAGGCTCATTTTCGGGAGTAACAACTCGATTAGAGTTAATAGGCTCATAGTCATAGCCGTTATCAATATTGTTATTGCTAAAGATGGGCTGAGCCAATTCACTAATTGAATCTTCGTTATCATAGTATTGTTCTCCAACCTGCTCGATATAGCCATTATAAATTCCGGTCGCGGATAGGTTGTCAGTTGATGAGCCTAAAGTATGTGACATAAAATTCTCCTGATTAAGAAGTTTAAGATAAGCGGATACGATGCAAATTTGCATGCACACTTAGATAAATTTATATGAATGTTTTCAAAATATTTTGCGAGAGAATTGTTAAGACAATGTAAAGATTTAAGTTGCCATCTACTAGTAATTATTTAAAATTTTAACTTCATATCGCTTATGATGATAAACTTATGAATGATCATAAATATTTGCGCCTGTCCAAGTTTGACAAAAGTGTAACACTTATGATACACTTATAGTGTAAAGAGGAGGTAACACATGCCTACAAAGAATCCTAGAGTAAATGTAACCTTTCATGAAAGTGATGTAGAAGTGATGGCCTTGATTTGTAAGAAGAAAAAGATCAGCATGTCCGGACTTGTCAGGAGAGTGATTGAAGACTGGCTTGAAGATTATGAAGACATGCTTTTAGCTAAGCGTGCTGAGGCTGCAGAGAAAAGACTTGAAGCCAATGGTTGGAAAACGATCTCACATGAGGACTTATGGAAAGACCTAGATACCTGATCGAGTATGAGGAAGGTATTCGGGAGAAGCTGAAATCGATTCCAAAGACAATGAGAGAAAGAATAAAAAAAGCCATTGAAGAACGGCTAATGACTAATCCAATAGATTATGGAAAACCATTAACAAAAGAATGGAAAGATTATCGAAGAATACGAGTAGGTGATTATCGTGTCATTTATAAAGTGTTTGAAGATAAAGTCGTCGTTCTTATTGTTGAAGTAGATCATCGAAAAGATGTCTATCGATAGAAATGGACTTTTTGTTACACGTTAGGGTATGAAAAAAATATTTTTGGCCTTACTTATTAGCGGTGGAAGTCTTATTGGGACTGAACCCACACTGCATGTCAATGGGGCTGGCAAAGTGTGGATCAAGGCCACTTTGGCAGATGTCAGACTTGGCATTGAAGTGGAAGGGAAGACAAGTACCGGTGTGCAAAATGATCTTGCCCGCGCCATGAACAGCGCAACTGCGGCTTTGAAAAAAGCCTCGCCGTTGAAATTGGAAACATCTTCATTCAATACCTTTCCTGAATATTCCGATCAAACGCCCCACCAGATCAAAGGGTATCGCGGGAATGCGGAGATTGTGATCACCGTTCCTAGTGAAAGGGCTGGCGAGGTGATCGGCCTTGCGATGGATTCCGGGATCACAAAAGTGAACGGGATCGAATTAAAAGCTTCAACCGATGAAATTGCAGAGGCCAATAAAACAGCGATTAAAGAAGCTTGCGCACGAGCTTTAGAATCAGCAAACGTGGCATTTGAAGCACTTGGACTTGTGATGGACGAGATCACCGATGTGAATTTAAATCCGCAAGAACCAGCTTTCAGACCATTTAGGGCAGCTGTTGCCTTCAATGCGATGGAGAAGGGGAGTGTCGGCCCTCAAGTGGAAGGCGAACAAGTGGTACAATCCGATGTAGCTCTGCAGATCCGGTTCAGACAGAAAAACTAGTACGCAAGTCCCGGTGACTCTGCAACCAGTTGCTCTCCATAGGTCTTTATTGAAGGATGGAGATAGCGGAAAAGCGTATGAAAAGGGATCGGACGCTTATTGTGCTTGTCATTATCGATCAAGGCGATCCGGCCATCTTTTGCAAAAGGCAGATTGAACGCATAGGAGGAATCGCTGAAGCCTCCTTCTGTTAACACTTGAAACACAGCTTTGAACAGTTTTTTATTGAAAGCGGCACTACGCCATTTCGCGTAACTGGCTTCTTTGTCAAGTAAGCGCATATCCTCGGCAATCAACACCACGCGCTTAGTAGGGAGTCCCCAAATAGGATTGGGGTCTTCCGGCAGGATATACAGCCATTTTCTTGGCACTTTAAAGTACTTGTCCCATTGATGCCGGCTGACGATCTCCTGGGCATATAAAGCCCCTCTAATCCTTGCTATCAATCTTGTCACTTCGTCGATATGGGCCTGATCTTCTGTAAATAATTTAAAAAAGTATCCCTCAGCTTTATGGTGCGTCGCAATGACCGTATCGCTCCAATGACCTTCTGTAATGAGATGAAATCCGGCTTTTTTCATGGCGGCTTCATTGCGTACCGCCCGGTCGCCTGAAAAGATTTTATCTAAAGCGGGCTTGATGGGATGCGTGTCGGGAAGAAGATGAGGAGCGATGATCGCCCACTCGTTTGCTGTAAATAATGCACTTGAGGGTAGTGCATGAAGGGCATGCGAGCATGCAATAATAAAAATATAAACAATTACTCGCATTAGTTACTCTTTTTTATTCAGAACGGGAAGCTAGTATGAGCCATCGTAGAATAATATAACTAGCCAAAACAAGTCCTCCCGTCATAAAAGCTGCGGCAAGTGACTTCCAAAATAGCGAAGTGTCATAATAAAAAAGTAAAAAGCACAGGAGCGTAGAAACTCCTGTGACAACGTAACCTGCAATATCCAATAGCTTGCGTTCCATAAAATCCTTGTTTAAGGGCTATTTTGCGGGTTTTTGCTCTTCTTTTCCAGTCCTACGTGATAGCAGAGCGTCTAATGAGAACAATCCAGGACCAAAAGCAAACACAAGCAAAGAAGCTAATAGATAGTTGAAAGGGGGTTGACGAATGAATTCAACCGGATCTTTTGTCAGAGCATATAGCGACTCTGCGTGGGCCGTTGCATAAGCGACGCACATGACGATAATCAAAGGGAGCGCTGCGATACGTGATAAAAATCCAATCGCAAGAAAGAATCCACCCACGAATTCCGTTAAAGCCGCAATCCAGGCCATCGTTTCTGGATATGGAACGTGAAGTGTGAGCAAAGTATCTGCAAATTTAGAAATATCCTGAAGCTTGCTCCACCCAGCGAGCATAAAGCTGATCCCGAAAAAGAGGCGTAGCAATAGAAGAAGAGGGGATTGAAAAAGCGATCCAATTTTGCCGAAAAATCCATTAAAAAAATAAAGAAAACGGAGCATGGTAAATCCTTTTTTGATTCTTTTTTTTCATACTAGTAGGATTTTGGAATTAGCGCTAGACTAAATAACCCTCTACCATTTTGGATTTCAGCTCTCTCCATAAAGTCGAGCTCCGCATGGTGCGGATCGGAAAGGGAGGACAGGAATCTTCCCATTTTTTGACAAGTGACTCAAAATCGCGTGAGCTTAACTCCCGTTTACTAGATTCAGTTACAACCAGTTTTTGTAAACGCTCATACTGCTCGATAG
>CAZOAX010000218.1:0-4360 GCA_964577735.1 uncultured bacterium | reverse complement strand
CAGTGTAAAAAGAGTTCAGCAATTTGTAGATTCGTGATCAAGGGAATGTTGTGATCGATCGCAAGACGCCGGATCGTATATCCATCTGTTAGAACATCCGGGTTACGCCTGCTATTGGGGATATTGATGATCAGATCTACATTCTTGTTTAATATCGTACTCTGCACGTTCGGTTGGATTGCTTCGCTTGCTTTATAAAGAGCGCGGCTAGCAATCCCCTGACTTGCGAGATAATCATGCGTGCCTTCTGTCGTATGCAATTCCCATCCGGCAGCTTCAAGCTTCTTGATGACGGGCAAAAGCTTCGATTTAAGCTCCCCGCCAATACTGAGTAATAGACGTTTGCCCTGGATCTTCTGTCCTGTTGCAAGCCAGGAACGATAAAAGGCCTCATGATAAGTATCCCCGATGCAGCCCACTTCACCCGTCGAGGCCATTTCCACCTCCGCGACAGGGTTGGATCCCTTCAAGCGGTTGAAGGAAAACTGAGATGTTTTAACTCCGACGTAATCCAGTTCAATCGTGGGGATTTTTAGCTCATGAGGTTGATCCAGGATTGCACAAATGGCCGTATCAATCAGGTTATGATTTGCAACTTTAGAAACAAATGGGAATGACCTTGAACTGCGCACGTTGCATTCGATCACTTTGATTGCATTATCTTTTGCAATAAACTGGATATTAAACGGACCTGTAATCTGCAAGGCATCTACAATTTGCTTTGTAACTTGCTTTGCACGACGTATTGTTTCAAGATAGATCCTTTGTGGCGGGATCACAATGGTTGCATCCCCTGAATGCACGCCTGCATTTTCAATATGCTCGGCAATGACCTGAACAAGAATCTTCCCTTGCTTTGCCACTCCATCGATCTCAAGCTCTTTTGCATTTTCAATGAATTGGGACAAAACGACAGGGTGTCCACGCGAGCATGTAGTCGCTTCTGTTAGATATTTTTCAAGATCCTTATCATTATAGATCACATTCATGGCGGCGCCAGACAGGACATAAGACGGTCTGACTAAGACAGGATAGCCCACTTTCTTCACAAAAGCTTTAGCTCCTTCAATGCTAATCGCTTCTTCCCAAGTGGGTTGGTCTATTCCGAGCTTATTCAGCAATGAGGAAAATTTCTTTCTGTCCTCGGCCTGATCAATAAATTCTACCGGTGTACCAAGGATCGGATACTGGAACTTAGCAAGTGAAGGAACCAGGTTATTGGCAATTTGTCCCCCGACAGAGACCACGATCCCTTTAGGTTTTTCAAAATCGGCAATGTCTGACACTCTTTCAAGAGTCAATTCTTCAAAATAGAGCCTGTCTGATTCATCATAGTCAGTGGAGACTGTTTCCGGATTGGAGTTGATCATGACCGTGCTCATTCCAAGACGGCTTAAGCTCTTCAGGGCATTTACAGCACACCAATCAAATTCAACAGACGAGCCAATACAGTAAGGGCCTGAGCCTAACACAACGATCGGAGAGTTATCTGATGGAGTGATATCGTCTATTGACGCATGGTAGGTCATGTATAAATAATTCGTTTCGGCTTGGAACTCCCCTGCCATCGTATCGATCTGCTTCACATGAGGAAGAATCCCAGCTTTTATGCGTTCATTCCGGACGTTATGCTCTTTAGCTCCACGTATGCGTGCGATCGAGGCATCTGAAAAGCCGAGTTTTTTTGCCTCTCGTAAGGAAATAAGCTCATGTTCTGAGGCGATCTGTTTTTCCATTTTCACAATGTGATCAATATGGTGCAAAAACCAAGGATCGATCCCGGAAAGTGAATGAACTTCCTCTACAGAAGCTCCTTTCATCAAATACTGATAAATAGCAAAAAGACGTCTATCGGTTGGTTGAGAATAATGAATTTCACTTTGAGGTTTTGAAATAATCGGATACTCCGAAATTCCGTTTAAACCGATGTTCAGCATGCGAATAGCTTTTTGCAAAGCTTCTGGAAATGAACGGCCGATCGCCATCACTTCGCCGACACTCTTCATTTCAGAGCCGATTGTGCGGGAGGCGGATTTAAACTTTTGAATGTCCCAGCGAGGCATTTTGACAACGATATAATCTAGAGCAGGCTCAAAAAATGCAGACGTTTTTTGCGTCACATGGTTTTTAAGCTCATGTAGCTGTTTACCAAGCACGACCTTGGCTGCGATAAAGGCAAGCGGATAGCCAGTGGCCTTGGATGCAAGCGCGCTTGAACGCGATAGCCGTGCATTGACCTCGATGACCCGGTATTCCCCGGAGGATGGATGGAGAGCATATTGAATGTTGCACTCTCCTACAATACCCAAATGGCGGACGGTTTTTAACGCCACTTCTCTTAAGTTGAAATACTCGGCATTTGTCAACGTCTGCGACGGAGCAACGACAATGCTTTCTCCCGTGTGAATCCCCATCGGGTCAAAATTTTCCATGTTGCAAACGGCAATCGCATTATCGGCAGAATCCCGCAAGATCTCATATTCGATCTCTTTCCAGCCTTGCAAATACTCTTCGATCAAAATTTGAGGAGCATTGGAAAGTGCTTCTTTAGCTTGAGCGATCAAATCTTTCTCATTTGCGATACGACCTGATCCAAGGCCTCCAAGTGAATAACCTGAACGCATCATCAAAGGAAATCCAATTTCTTTGGACGCTGCGACAGCCTCTTCCACCGTTGTTGCAGCAAAACTGCGCGGCGTATGCACACCAATTTGATGCAAGGATTCTTTAAAAAGCAGCCGGTCTTCTGTGACCCGGATCACCTCAACAGGTGTTCCTAAAACTTGAATATTATAGTCTTTAAAGACACCTCGATCATGTAGCGCAAGCCCAAGATTTAAAGCGGTCTGCCCGCCAAATCCAAGCAAGATGGCATCAGGACGTTCTTTTTCTATGATTCGAAGGGCTGTGTCCACATTCAACGGCTGTAAATAGAGCTGATCTGCAAGTCCGGCATCTGTCTGAACAGTCGCAATATTCGGATTGACAAGGACAGTGATCATCCCTTCTTCTTTTAGAGCCTTGATCGCTTGTGATCCCGAATAATCAAATTCCCCTGCCTGACCAATCGTCAAACCGCCGGAACCCAGGATTAAAACTTTACTGCCTTTTTTCATAGTGCCGTGACAAATTGTTTAAATAGCCATTGAGTGTCTGTTGGCCCGGGAGCCGCCTCCGGATGGAATTGCACCGCAGAAAAAGGTAACGACGTATGCCGTATACCCTCGACTGTCCCATCATTAATATTGCGAAAATGCACAGCCCATCCATTTGGCAATGTCTCTTCTTGAATTGCATAGCCATGGTTTTGGCTTGTGATGTAGCAACGGTTCGTCGTGAGATCCATGCACGGCTGATTATGGCTTCTATGGCCGAAGGGAAGCTTATAGGTTTTTGCACCCGCTGCAAGGCCCATCACTTGGGCACCAAGACAAATCCCAAATATCGGTTTTGCTTGTTTCATCGCCTTGGATAAAATAGTAATCGTCTCCACATAATCTTCCGGATTGCCGGGGCCATTGGAAAGAAAGATCCCATCATATTCTTCATTTGTATAGTCATAGTCATGCGGCACGCGCTTGATCGACAATGGAAATTCCATCAAATTCCGTAAGATATTGGTTTTCATTCCGCAGTCCACGGCAATGATCTTTTTCCCCGTCTCCCCATACGTGATCGGATTTGCGATCGAAACTTTTTCAGTTTTAACTGGCTTTACCAGAGTAGCTTCTGAATATGATGAGATCGCCCCGTGCATCGTTCCATGTTCTCTTAAGACCTTTGTCAAATGTCGGGTATCCACACCTGTGATCACCGGAACCTTTTGATGCTTTAACCATTCAAATAGCGACTGCGTGCTATTATCATGGCTCCATGCCGTGCAGGCATTGCTTACCACAACCCCTGCAGCATAAATCTTCTCCGACTCCCAAAGTTCATGAGAAGGAATGCCGTAATTGCCAATAAGGGGATACGTGAAGACTAAAATTTGTCCGGAATAAGAAGGATCTGTCAAGGAAGCATCATAACCGGTCATGCCCGTCGTAAAAACGACCTCGCCCTCAAAAGCTCCCACCTGCCAAACAGGCGCTAAGCCATTGAACCTCAGTCCATTACTTAAATGTAGATGCGCTTGGATCATTGTAATTAAATTTTACATTTCAGGATCTTGCGCTAATCTAACTACTCCTCGACATGATGTCAAAACATTTCACAAAAATCCTTTAAGGACATCTTTTACCTCGGGTGATGTGTCAGGATTTTCATATAGGAGCCTTGCTTGCTCGAGCCCCCCTTTTTCTTTTAAGAGCAAGGTCACCGCATATTTCCACATAGGAAGTGTCCATTTATTTTCAGCTTT
>CAZOAX010000217.1:637-4366 GCA_964577735.1 uncultured bacterium | reverse complement strand
GTTCCGATCATTTTCTACCTCAAAGGTAAGAAAAAACGGGACTTCATAGAAGAAAATCCAGATAACCCACCTCGCCCACCTAAAAAAGTTCAAGCTGCGCCTATCGAAGAAGACGACTTCGACGACGACTTTGATGACGAGGAAGACTTCGAGTGGGAAGATGACGATAATTTCAAAGAATAAGCAATAGTTAACTGTTGCTTTTTATCTCTAACCTTCTGAATTTTTAATAAATTAACATTGTAATAATTAGTTAATTACATGATATAATTTACAATAGATTATTCAGGAGGTTTACATGCCTGGTGAATTAGATCCAATCAACTCTGGCGACACCGTTCGCCATAAATACGATAAGCTAATCTCTGATAGCACAACCGAAATTGTCAAAGCCCCTCTAACCCCACAAGCAAAAAAAACAGGAACCGTTAAGAATCAAACACTTGGTGGGAAAGACGGCGTCCAGACAAGAGCCCAATATGTGACAAGAGAAGCCATCAACGCCTATAGCAGATCCAATGCCAACCGAATGCCCAGCGCATCCTTATTCAGTGAGCTTGTCTCTTCAGCCTATCATTACATCAAAACGGCCTTCAAAAGAACCCCTTCCATGCCAAAACCTGAGTTAACGGTCTCTCTTCCCTATAATGTCAAGCACTTAGACGCCGAAGACCATTTAAAAGCTGCAAAAAAACAGCTTGCTTCTCTCAAGCACAACCTGGCACATCCTGGTGAAAAAAAACTAAAGCTTGATCCTAACTACCCAAAAGACCTGATCGGTATTAAGAACTTAATCAATGAGCTCGATGGAAAATTAAATGAAATAAAAGAGACTAAAAAACAGGCCCTGGAAGCTAAAATACAAGCTCTTGCCGATTTTGGAGAAGCAGAAGCCTACCAATATGATCAAGGTAATGCACACGAAGCAAGATCCTTCAATCAGCTTTCAGACCTACTTGCAAATGAACTTGTCACCCACCAAGGAATAGAGGACCTGAATAACTCGATCAAACACTTGGAAAAAACACTGGCCTTTGCCAAACACCGCTATGCGACCCATATTAAGACCATAAAAGATCATAACATCATCGTTCCTCCAAAAACGCAGGAACGACTTGCAAATAAGCTTAAAACACTCTCAGAGCCAATAGAGAAAGAGATCGCTGAAAAAAAACTCGAACTTTCTAAACTTGAAGCAAATAGATCGACCCTGACAAAAGGGATGTTAAAGGATGCTGAAAGCCTTCAAAAGATCGCAACAGAGTGGATTGCGGAAGAAAACTCAACTGATCATTTTAAATTGAGTATTCAAAATTTATACGACGAAATAGCCAGCAGTGAACAGGCTTTAAATAACCCTACATCTGAGGCAAACGCTCGAGAACTTGAAAGCCACATACAAACCAATAAAAAAATCTTAGCAGAACTAAAAAGCACGCGTGAAAATGATCTGGAGCAGTTCAAAAATGCAATTGACGAACAAGAGAAAATGCTTGCTGAAGTTGAACTCGAGCTTAAAAATAGAGCAGAAGCTCTTCCTGAAAATTGGCTTGCAGAAGGCAATATGGAGCTGCTACACGATGAGATTTCTCAAGCTTCTGATTTAATCTTAAGTAAAGAAGACTTAAAGCATCATATCGCAAATAACAAAGCCAACCTATTGGACATTGAAGATGAACTCCGAATATTAAACCTCGAGCCGAAGACCCTCAAAATCGGGGTCCTCAGAGATCTTTTAGAAGAAACTCCAATATCCTCCTCAGAAAGAGAGGATTATAGGTTCTCAACCACTGAAAATGAAATTCTAATACGTGATCTTGAACGTCAGATTGCCGCATTAGATGAGAAAATCGCCTCTCATACAATTTTAAAAGAAGCTGCAATGGCTGAATATGACCTGGACAAAGCAACAGAGCTGGATCTTAAGAAAGATGAGTATTTGGAAGAGAAAGCTAAACTGACCGAGCAGCTCAACGCTATCAATCCCTCAAAAGTTGATTTTACGCTCGAAGCCAATAGCTTAAAAGAGATCATTGATCTCCAATATCAGGAATTGAACAAGCTCAATCAAAAAATGACCGATCTCAGTGCCGAGGTAAAGAACTCTACATCATCTCAAACGTTCGGCCAAAATGCGCTAAAAATGAAAGAATACAGAACTCAAAAAAATGAGCTCCTTTCAGAAATTAAACAGAATGAAGAGCATCTCAGCCAGCTCATGGACGGGGAGAACTATGTTAAATTTTACGCTGAACAGCGCAAAAATCTAGAAGGAGAAATTAAATCCTTTACTCTTGCCATAAAAAAAGATGAATTTGAACTTAATCAAATCAATAATCAACTTAAAGATATTGAAGATGCTGAAACTGGCGTGGAGGCTGAAGTAGATAGACTACAGCTCGAGGAGGATCTTCTATCCCGTAAAGCCGAATTGGGAGATTTTATCTCCCAAAATAAGAACACTCTGCTAGAAATACAAGGCGAACTTGAGTCATTAACCCTCTTGCGTGCTCCAAAACAAGGTTCCTTGAAAAATTTGGGTCAAGTTGAAGTAGAAAAATCTAAACCCAAAGCTCCTATATCTGACATTTCCATCACAAAAGAACAAGATTTAAGAAAACAGGATGAGCTTCTTTCTGAGACAGCGTATAACTTCATTCTAGAAAAGAAATTCAAAGAAGCTTTTGAAAGCATTATTCAGATAAATGATGTTGAAATGCGCAAATATTATACGATCGAATTAATGAACAACACGCTGGATGTAGATAAAGATCTAGTGCATAAGAGAATGAGATTTAATTTACTGGACGTCGCCATGCGCCTAGGTGCATCATTTGCTGCATCTATGCCGGATGAGGATCTGAAAGAAAAGTATCTTGCTCAAATAGGAAAACATTTCCTTGACGCGGGCAACGTGCCAGAAGCAGAAAGTATAGTGGCCGATATGAAAGATGGAGCTATAAAAACAAATATTTTAAATCAGATTAAACAGCAAAAAACAGCTCAATAACTAACGGTTATATTGAAGGAGTTCAAAGAGCTCCTCCCTAGTAAAGGACTTCATGACTTCGTGGTCGTCAAAAGCGACCGCTGCGTCTAGTAAGTCCTTTTTTCTTTCAATGATCTGATCAATTCTTTCTTCAAAGGTATTCTTTGTGACCAATTTGAACACTTGCACACCACGGCTCTGGCCATAACGGTGCACACGGTCAGTGGCTTGATTTTCACGGGCGGCGTTCCACCAGCGGTCATAATGGATCACAACGGAAGCTGATGTCAGGTCAATTCCGAGGCCGGCAGCTTTGAGAGAGGCGACAAAGACCTCACAGGTCGGGTCGGTGGCAAACAAGGCAATTTGCTCTTTACGGTCACGTGTAGAGCCTCGAAGTGAAGCGTACCCGATTCCTTCTGACTTTAAATACTTCTCAATGATATCGAGCATCCCAAGATACTGGGAAAAGACTACGACCTTCTGCTGGCTCTCGCGCGCTTCTTGAAGCAGTTCGACAAATAAGTCCCATTTACCCGACTCATACTTGTCAAAAGAATCGAGTTCTTTCAAATACAGGGCCGGATGGTCGCAAATCTGTTTTAAACGGGATAACAGGGAAAAAACATGCAGGAATGGTACAGCCTTTTTAGCATCCATAATATCTTCTAAAAGCACATCGCCTTGAATCAGAAGGGTTTCCCGATATAGAGCATCCTGCTCTTTTGAAAGTTCGCAGT
>CAZOAX010000217.1:0-627 GCA_964577735.1 uncultured bacterium | reverse complement strand
GCAATAGCCTCAGTCTTCTCTGGAAGGTCACGCAGCACATCGATTTTCTTTCGGCGCAAGATAAAGGGATGCGTCAAACGCTGAAGCAGGCTTTTCCTTTCCATGTCGCGCATTTTTTCAATGGGACGCACAATTAAACGATTGTAATCTGTCTCATGAGGCATATAACCAGGAAGAACAAGATCAAATAGGGCTTTCAATTCACGCAGTTTATTTTCAAGGGGTGTACCGGTGAGGCCGATTTTCACCTCAGCTTTCACTTGCTTTAACGAGAGATAAAGCTTGCTACGATGGTTCTTAGCCACCTGGATTTCATCAAAAAACGCCACATCAAAGTCATGCTTTTTGATCCATTCAATATCACTTCTAAGAATACCGTAGGAGGTCAAAAACAGGTCTGCATCAATCGGCTCATCTTTTTTTCTTGATGTGCCATGATGGGTCATGATCTTAAGTGAAGGAAAGAATTCTTTTAATTTATCTTCCCAATGATAAAGCACGGATGTTGGACAGGCTACAATAAACTTTGCATTAGGCTTGATGCTTCTCAAGGCTGCAATGAGTGCCATCGATTGATGCGTTTTACCAAGTCCCATCTCATCGCATAAAAGTCCACCAAGACGGTAG
>CAZOAX010000216.1:2096-4376 GCA_964577735.1 uncultured bacterium | reverse complement strand
ATGGAGGCCCCTCCTATATTGCCGAGTACAATGCGCGCGGCGAGCTTACCGGTTCCATTCAAGAATTTGATCGAAAAGGAAGAAAGCGGCTTGAATACTATCTTAAATCAGATGCATACGAAGGACCTTACCTCGAATGGCATCCTAATGGAAGCTTAAAGTTACGCCTGAATTTTTGTAATGGCGACCTGAATGGACTTCAGGAAGAATATTCTCAGTCAGGTGATACACTTACTTCAAGCTTATTTTCACATGGAACCCGCGAAGGGGAGCATTCTGAATGGCATCCTAATGGTCAATTAAAAGTTCAATCCTCATTCAAAAACGGTGAATTTGACGGAAACTATACAGAATGGTTTGAGAACGGACAAAAAAAATCCACCTATGTTTATTCGAATGGAATGAAAAATGGCCCGCAAAAAGAATGGGATGCACAAGGTCATTTGTTATTTGAAGCCGATTATGCAAAAGATATTCCCTGTTGCGACGTCAAAGAATGGTATGCAAACGGACAATTGAAGTCTGTACTACCCTATGGAAAGTCCGGCGTGCTTGAAGGCACTGTAATGAGCTTTGCTGCAGATGGCACTCTTTTAGAGAAAAGAACCTTCTTGCAAGGATCGCTTGCCGGTGAGAGTCTTTTCTATCACCCGGAACCTCCCTATGCCATAGCTAAGAAATTATATCACGTGGATGGAAATCTTGATGGCGAACAATGCAGATATTATAAAAATGGAACACTTGAAAGCTGCTTGACCTATAAAAATGGGATCTTAAACGGATCTAAAAAGCTATACGATGAAGCCGGCGCTATCCTGGAAGAAGCTGAATATAGAGATGGGTACCTTCAAGGCTCTTATTATCTCAAGCGTTCCAGCGGCGCTGAAACGATCTGCCATTATAAAGATAATAAGCTTGAAGGTCTCTATCAAGTCTTTTACCCATGCCAGGAAAATCAACGAAAAGTTAAGGCCTTAGAATCTAATTACTCAAACGGTCAGCTCGAAGGTGAATTTTCTCAATTCAATGAAACTGGAACAAAAGTACTGAATGCCTTTTACACAAATGGAAAAAGAGAAGGCCTATTCACCCTTTACTCGCCTAAAGGGCAGGTCATTTTTGCAGCAGAATTCAAAGATGATCTTCAGCATGGTAAGACCCTTGAATATTATTCATCAGGAATCGTTTTCAAGGAAGCGCTGTTCGAAAAAGATCTTAAAAATGGCCTAGAACGCACATTTTTTGAAAATGGAGCACTGAAAGCAAGCACCGGTTTCAATCAAGGGGTTCTGAATGGACCTTCAAAAGAATGGACCCAGGCAGGCATTCTCATTTATGAATGCGAATTTAAAAATGGATTGAAAAATGGGCGTCTTGTCAAATATGATGATGCAGGCTCCCTCACACTTGAGAAATATTTTATTGACGATCAACCAGTGGGTAATGGATGAAATGCTTTAACTGCGGAAAAGAACTAATAGATGTTCCAGAACGCATTTCTTTCCGGGAGATCTGCCCTTCATGCCATAGCTACCTGCATTGCTGCAAAAACTGTTCAAACTATCAGGTAGGACGCCCTAATGATTGTAAAATTCCGGGAACTGAACCCATTTCCGATAGAGAAGCGCGCAATACATGCGATGAATTTATCCTGCTTGGCAAAGCACCTGCGCCAAAAACAGACCCTAAAGATGTTTTAAAACGTCTTTTTGGAGAGGATTGATAAAGCTTTTCGGTGGTTCATTAAATCTATGTGGAACTCCGTGAACATCTTACTTTTTTTTAGATATTCGAGCACTTTTCCTTCAGGGCCTATCTGAATAACTAATGCGACAAGCTTTTGATAGTTTTCTTCTTTTTCAATACTCGAGATTTTTTCAAGCAAAGGAAACAGAATCGAATCTATCCCCATATTTTCTAAACTGCATAATAAATCAAATGCTTTAGCATAGTTTTTATCCATCCAAAGATGGAATATAAGAGAAAGAAGGCATCTATTCAAAAGAGACATATTCTGGCTGACCCGAAACAACCGGTGCATCCGGGTTAAAAACTCAACTTCTTTAATTTTATTTTGCTGCTGAGCATCTAACTGCATATCCTCTTTAAATAGACACACATCTTCCTTTGAATACGGCTTAAGACAATCGCTTGTGGATAAAAGCTTAAAAAGCACTTCATCAAAACCACAGTCGGTTAATAACTTTTCCTGACCGATGATGCATTCTGCGATTAGCAAAGGGGTTGCTTTACCATAAGCCATTAATAAAGAGCATGTGG
>CAZOAX010000216.1:0-2086 GCA_964577735.1 uncultured bacterium | reverse complement strand
GCAATATAGAAGGCATTTACTTTTACTATATGATCACATATTCGAAAGAGAAAACCATTGGCTTCAGGCATATGCTTAATCTTCTCAAAAAATTCATCTAAAACTGCGACCACAGATCCTATGTCGAATTTTAAATTATATAAAGTGCAACTATAGATCACTTCAATCGCATATTGCAAAGCCTGTTCTGGGTACGCTGAAGCGAACTTATTTAAAAATCGGACGGCATGTTCCGTAGTATCGTAGGAGAGGAGCCTCGAAGCGACATTCCACCCATTACCCGTTCTTTCAAGTTCCTCAAGATACAATTGGAACAATGGGTCTATAGATGAAATAAAATAATCATAAGATAAAAGATCGCTTGTAAATCTTTCTCTTTGCTGAAATGGCACAGCCTGAATTATTTCTATAAGCCCTTTTCTTAAGTCAAAATCATCTGGTTTAAGCGATAAGATCGATCCGATGACATCCAGTATGTTTTGAATATCCGTTTTTGTATAGATGCTCAAACTTTGCTTAACGATCGAAAGGTAGCCATCCAATTCTTTATGGATCAACCAATGAAGATAAGTACGCTTAATTCCAAGGATTTCGTTTATTGGATCTTGGCTAAACGCTTCTTTTACTATCAGGTAATGGGCAAAGCAAAGAGGCCGCTCTACTGCTAAAGAAAATGGATATTCAAAGGCTTCATTTCTTGTTTTGAAAAGGTACCAATGAAGCATATCCAAGGCATCTTCACTTAAAGGCACCTTCCTTTGTTTGGAATAGTGGATTTGAATAAGCCTTAAAATGATTCTTTCAGCTTCAGGAAATTCTTTATAATCATGTAACTGGTAAAAAAGGTCTATGAGCGTTTCTTCATCTTTGCAATTTCCGAGCTTCTCCAAAAACAAGCTATTTTTTTTCTTTCTGTTATAAATAGTAAATTGCCTATCAATGGCCTCCTGAAGAGGACCGCGGACCTTGAAACACTTTGCGGCGAACTTTATATCTTCAATTTCCTGGCCAAACGTTTTTTGAAGGGCATATTCCTGCTCTTTTTGAGTCTGATTTAAAAGAATCAATAGTGCCATGCAAGTGCCTTGAGAAATCCCTGAATCAAGCGGTATGCTGGATTTACCAAAGCCTGTAAACTCCCATCTTGCTTCTGCAATAGCTGTAGAGGCTTGAATAGGAGCTTCCCCTATAGCAAGATAGGGATTTTTCCCATTGATGATAAAGGCCACATGTTCTGATGCAATCAGATTGAGGTTAAAAAAATAGATAGATGAGCTCTTTGATTGAACAGTCAAGTTAAGCTTCCTGACAGAGTCATTTAAGGCAGGATATTGATTGCACTCATGCTCAAGTGAAATTTTAGAAAGCACATAAAGACAGAAGTCTGCCACTTTATCTGATGTGGCATCCTGGATCTTTTTTTCCGTTTTTGCAAGAAGGTCTATTTTTTCTTCAACAGAGTACTTAGGCCAGGAATTATAGCAACTTTGAAGTTTGTCCAATGTCATTTGTTACCTGACTAAATAAAGAAAGATCAATGAAATGATCCATAATACGCCGGTGACCAGTCGTCGATATCCCAATGAGACCACATAGCTTGAATCAAAAGCTTGCAGCCGATGATATTCTTTTTCATACTCGATATTTGCACGAAGAAAAATACCCATTCCAAGAAGGATCAGGAGAATTCCGACAACATAAGCAAGAATTTGATTGATCGGAGTCTCAAAAGCTAAAATACGCTCAAAAGCAACGCCGCCACCAATACAAGCGATACCCGTTCTAACCCAGGAGAGGAACGTTCTCTCTGCAGCCAGTTGATTTCTTTGTACCGCAAGCAATGTTCTTTGCTCTTCGCTCATGCCATTCTCTCAAATTGATGCAGATAAGCTTTTCCCGATTTTCTGGAATTAACATGCTTCAAACCGAAAAAGTCTGTTTCCGGAGATAGATCACAATCATTTTCAATGAATAGTCGCCCATGCTTATTTAAAAGATTATGCAATGCCACTTGTTCCAATATTTTTTGAACAGTCTCCCCCATGTGATAGGGAGCGTCAGCAAATATAATATGAAATTTTTCGTT
>CAZOAX010000215.1:0-4390 GCA_964577735.1 uncultured bacterium | reverse complement strand
CTGCTAGATCTAGCGCATTGCAAAAAGATCGGCACTCTTTTTAAGGAAGAGATAACTGCCCGGGAAAGCCGGAAGCGCTGGTTATTATCGGATAAAAGACGTGGAACGATCCATGTCGATGCAGGAGCTGCTGAAAAGATTTCTCATCATGGTGCAAGCTTGCTCTCATCAGGAATTGTGAAAACAGCGCACACCTTTGAAAGGGGATCGACAGTCGAAATTGTAGCTTTAACAGGTGATCCCATCGCTGTTGGGATTGCCAATTATGGAAGTCAGGAAATTCAGAAATTGATCGGAAAGCAATCCGGAATGATAGAAGAACTATTAGGCTATACTTATGGCCCTGAGATCATTCATAGATCAAACATGACGAGGATCAAATGAGTGAACTAGCTCAAATTGCAAGGCAAGCCAAATTAGCGACCTATCAGATGGCAAAAGCGACCACGGCACAAAAAAATAAGGTGCTTTTGGCTTTGGTTGATCATTTGAATAGATCTCGAGAGCAGATTTTAGACGCAAACGACAAGGATATCGAAGCGGGAAAGGCAAATGGATTATCGGAACCTTTAATCGAACGGCTATCCCTTAAGCTAGATGGGATAATTGCGGATTTACGCCAAGTGATTGCGCTGCCAGATCCTATTGAAGAGATATTTGAGAACAAAACTCTCCAAAATGGTTTGCAGATGGCCAAGCATCGCATTCCCATTGGTGTGCTTGGAGTGATCTATGAATCCAGACCGAATGTGACCATTGACATTTCTGCCTTGGCTATCAAATCAGGCAATTGCGCATTGTTGCGAGGCGGTTCTGAGACACTTCATACCAACAAAGTGTTAATTGAGTTGATTAAACAATCAATTGAAACTGCCAGCCTTCCTAAAGATGCCATTCAGCTTATCACAAATCCAGATAGATCACTTGTGAAACAAATGCTGCATTTATATGAGTCGATCGATCTGATCATTCCACGCGGAAGTGATACTCTGCAGGAATTTTGCCGAAAGAACAGTATGATCCCTGTTATTACAGGTGGAGTGGGCATCTGTCACCTTTATGTCGATGAAACAGCGGATTTATCGCGCTCACTACCAGTGATATTAAATGCTAAAGTCCAGCGCCCAACAGTTTGTAATGCATTGGACACTTTGCTTGTGCATCAATCGATCGCCTCAACATTTATTCCTGAGGTCATCAAGCTGCTTGGACAATCAGGCGTTACATTCCGGTTGGATCCTAAAGCTCATAAGCTCGTTCCATCTGGCATACATGCTGAAGAAGGAGACTTTGATAAAGAGTGGCTATCCCTTGTTTTAGGAATTAAAGTAGTGGCAAATTTACAAGAAGCCATCGAGCATATCCATCTGCATAGCACGAAGCATAGCGATGGTATATTAACGGAGTCCAAGCAAAATGCCGAATCGTTTATAAGAGAAATGGATTCAGCAGCTGTCTATGTGAACGCCTCCACACGCTTTACAGATGGAGCGCAATTTGGACTTGGCGGTGAAGTAGCAGTCAGCACGCAAAAATTGCATGCAAGAGGCCCTATGGGGCTAGAAGCTTTGACCTCTTACAAGTGGGTCCTTAAAGGGGATTATTTAACTAGGAAGTAGCATGAAAATTACAATCATCGGATGCGGTAATATGGGTAAGGCCCTCGCTACAAGGCTTTCCAAAACCCATCAGCTCTATCTTTATGATCACACTGACGGTAAAGCGCAAAACTTTGAATCTCAAGGACTTGGAAAAGCATTCAAAAATCTGGAAGAACCTGTAAAACTCTCTGATATCGTGATCCTCGCTGTCAAACCACAAAATTTGAAAGATGTGGCCATTCCTTTAAAAAAAGGACAAGTGCTTGTCAGTGTTTTAACTGGAGCTTCTATAGCTACTCTGAAAGGCTTTTTCCCTGAGGCGAGTATCGTCCGTATGATGCCAAGCCTAGCCGTTGCTTATGGTGCCGGTGTCATCGGAATGTGCACTGTCGATGATGTTAAAGACGTGATGACAACAACCTTCGAATCACTCGGCAAATTATACTGGCTGCCTGAGAGTAAAATTAATGCCCTGACCTCTTTAACAGGCTCAGGCCCAGCGTTCTTTTACGCTATCGTGGAATCGATGATCGATGCCGGCATTGCAATGGGATTCTCTGCAGAAGATGCAAAAAATCTTGTCTATCCCATGCTCGAAGGTAGCTTAACTCTTTTAGAACAATCCGGCCAACATCCGGCAGAGCTCAGGTGGCAAATTACCTCGCCACAAGGCACAACCATCGCTGGGCTCAAAAAATTCGAAGAGGCCGCTGTTCCCGCCGGCATCATGAATACCTTCCTTGCCGCCTACACCCGCGCAAACGAACTCTCCTCCTAAGCCTTGTTTTTATATTTAACACGAAGACACGAAGGCACGAAGAGAACATGTTTTCATGAAGCTCTCTTCGTGTCTTTGTGCCTTTGTGTCTTCGTGCTGAATAATATATGTATGTTAATAATCAACAAATTAAGCTTATCAACTTAAGGTGTTTAATTGTTTTATAAAAATTAGGTTTTAGTTAATGTGAGGTTAGAGCGGTTTGCTCTATTTAATTGTAATAAATAGGAGGATTTATGAATAAAGATACATTGCAAGGCGATTGGAATATGCTGAAAGGTAAAGTGAAAGAGAAGTGGGGTAAATTGACAGACGATGACCTAACAGCTATTTCAGGGAAAAAAGATCAGCTGCTTGGTGCTATTCAGAAGAAATATGGCTATGCAAAAGATGTCGCTGAAAAAGAGCTATCGGAGTGGGAAAAATCTTGCGACCGCGAGTGCAAAACGCATAAGCATTAATCAATAGAAAAGAGAAGCTTTTTTTTAAGCTTCTCTTTTACTTACTCTTTTGACAGGTGTTTTCTTTTTTGTTGGTTCTTTCTTTTCTGCTTTTGGTTGTTCGGCAAGCAGGGTGTCCAATTCATGCAGAGCATGTTTGATCTTAGATAATTGCTTCACTTCAATAGCATTCGGGCTTAGCTTTTGCAGGCTACTGCAAGCGCCTTCCATCTCATGAATGCAATGCAGATTCTTGTTAAAGGGAAATGGCGTTTTCTTTAGGCTATTGTGCATGATCTCGAGATCCGTAATCAAAAGTTTGAGGTTTTGACCGACAGACGCTTTTATGTTCTTTCCGAAGTCGTCAGATAGATTGTAGTAGAGCGATTCCAGAAGCTCGGCCACTTTTTTCAGTTTTTTATAAACAATGGTTTCAAAGTTTTTTTCTTTTTCTTCATGGAAGGTATGGCTTTTCTTGAAAGGAGGAAGGAGAAAGTTTTTTTGTTTATCTTCCGGTTTATAGGCTCCAATTCTACTCATATAATTCCTCCTTTTTATTATTTCCTTACACTAGGATTAATTTAAGAGGTTGTCAAGTGAAGATGTACTCTAAAAAGAAAACCTACCGGAGAAGGCACGTGCAAGAGTGCCGCCATCGACAAAGTCAATAGAAGATCCCATCGGGATACCAAAGGCAAGACGGGTGATCGGGATGGGGAGATCGGATAGATATTTCTTTAGATATAGAGCGGTTGCATCGCCTTCGACAGTGGAGTCGATGGCGATCACAATCTCTTCGATTTCAAGCTTTTGGATGCGGGCAAGGAGTGTCTCCAGGTGGAGGCTCTCAGGACCGATCCCTTCAAGGGGAGAGATCACGCCGCCAAGGACGTGATAATAACCTCTGAACTCGCGCGTAGCTTCGATAGCGTAGGCGTCTTTAGGGGAAGCCAAGATACAGAGTTTTTTTGGCTCATATCTTGTCGACGTGCAAAAATTGCACGATTCCTCTCCTTTAAGACAGCCACACTCAGCGCATGTTTTAAGCTTATGTGGAGTGTCGTGGATGATTGATGCGATGCTTTGTAGCTGCTCCGGTGACCATTTCAAAAGCTCAAAAGCAAACCTTTCGGCGCTTTTGGATCCAACGCCGGGAAGTTTTTTTAGGGATTCAATGAGCTTTAAAAGATGCTGAGGGTAATTCATCGCGTCCAAGGGGTTAGGATTTCACATCCATCTTCGGTAATCAAAAGTGTATGCTCAAATTGCGCACTTGGTTTTCCATCTTTTGTCCGGCAGACCCATTCGTTTGATGGGTCGATGACACCTTCTTTTACCCCAATATTGATCATTGGCTCAATAGTAAATGTCATACCGACTGCAAGCGGGATGGCGACCTTGTTCAAGCAATGGGGGACTTGCGGATTTTCATGGAATTCAATGCCCACTCCGTGTCCGACGAACTGATCAACAACAGAACACTTTTGGCTTTTGGCGTAAGCTGTGATCACTTCACCAATTTTGTTGAGAGGGACGCCCGGTTTCAAGACGGCAATCGAGCGCATCAGGCA
>CAZOAX010000214.1:0-4395 GCA_964577735.1 uncultured bacterium | reverse complement strand
TGTCTAAGAGCCTCTCTTACATCAATATTTTGTGTCATAGGACCCCTTCAGAGGTTTCAGGTGCTAATACGTCCTCGCCAAGAACAGCTGGATCCGGCCATGGACTCTCGTCAGCAAACTTCATGGCAGCGACAATCTTGTCTTTGCACTCTTTATCGAGAGTTTTGATCTCATCTTCTGTCATCATGCCAGCATCGAGTAGATCTTTCTGCATTAAAGTGATCGGATCGCGCAATGTGCATTCTTTTAATTTTTCTTTAGAGCGATAAAGCGCTGGATCTGAAATGGAATGGCCTTTAAAACGTTCGGTCTCAAATTCGACTAGAACTGGTCTTCCGGTCGTTAGGACTTCTTTGTGTATTGCTTTGAAAGTCTTATAGCATTCAAAGAAATCCATCCCATCTGCGGTATAACCGTTCATTTTATAGGACGCGGCGTGTTCTTCAGCGATTTTGCTATTGACAATAGCGCGTTTGACGGCTGTGCCCATACCCCATTTGTTGTTCTCGATCACGTAGATGCAAGGCAAGCTCCAAAGGGAGGCCAGATTGAGTGATTCATGGAATGAACCTTGGGCAACGGCTCCCTCACCCATAAAACAAACGGAGAGCTCATCTTTTTTATTTAAGTATTTGAGGGAAAAAGCAGCACCTGTTCCAATGGGGATCTGTCCGCCAACAATTCCATGACCGCCCAGTAGACGATCTGTAAAAAGATGCATCGAGCCGCCTCGTCCTTTCGCATTTCCTGTTGATCTGCCGTAAAATTCAGCCATGATCTCATCAGGAGTGGCGCCAAGTAAGATAGCAAGTGCATGGCACCGATAGGATGTCACAAAATAATTGTTCACGCCCATTGCGGCAATAGCTGCTGTCTGGATCGCTTCTTGCCCAATGTAGGCATGAAAGAATCCACCGATCTTGCCTTGTTGGTATGCCGCTTCTGCCCGTGTTTCTAAATGACGGATCGTAAACATCTGTTTTAAAACAGCAATTAACGTTTCTTTACCAATTTCGTTTATTAACGCTTTGCGCTCTTTTGTGTTCATATCTTTAACTCATATAGTAAATGGGATTATTCTGCATAAACTGGTGCGTTTAGTAGAGATTCTTTTACCTCTTTCTCAACAATGGCAGTTACGCATAAATCCGACCACACATTAAGCGCAGTTTCGATCATGTCAATGATCGCGTAGAATGGGAGGATAATCCCCAAAATATTCAAAGGAACGTTCATGGCTGCCAAAATGGCGCTTGAAAGGAAGAAGCACCCCATCGGAACGCCCGCATTTCCAACAGCCGCAATCGTCGCAACAAAGATCCAGCCGATCATCTCGTAGTAAGACCATTCCATCCCATTGCTCATCGAGACAAATAGCACAGTAGAGAGAATAAAGGCCGCGCAGCCGTTCATGTTGATCGTTACGCAAAGCGGGAGTGAAAAATGGGCAATTTTACTTGAAATATGGGCCCGTTCTGTTGCGCATTTGATCGCCATCGGGATCGTTGCGCTGGAGGATTTAGAGAAAAAAGCCAAAGAAAGCGCCGGTGATACTTGTTTTGCTAGCTTGAGCGGAGAAATTCCATTTGCTTTCAATAAAGCTGGTAAAACCACCAATCCTTGCGTGAAATTCGCTAAAAGAACAACTGCTAAATAAAGCGCAATCGCCTGCATCTCGATTCCTGCATTTAAATCCCGCAAAAACAAAACGATAAACGCAAATACGGCAAGCGGCATCAATTTAACAATCCAGCCTGTAATCTTCATGATCACGAGAAATAAACTATGAAACATCCCGTGCAAAGGCACTTTATGCTCTTTTGGTAATGAAACAATCGATAAACTCAACAAGATCGCGATCATCATCACACCGATCACCTGATTTTCCACAAAAGGTCTTAGCATATTCGACGGAATCGCCTTGATGAAATAGTCGTAGTAGCTTGTCTTATCGATCTTCACCGCTTCAGCAAGATTGATCGCATCATTTCCGACCACCGGATCAATCAATAGATAGAATCCAAGCGCCACCGTTGCCGCCAGCATCGTCGTCAATAACGTATACCGCACCACCCGGCTTCCCATGAATTTGAACTCTTTGTAGTCCTCCATCCCGGTCGCCGTCGACACTAGTGATAAGAAAATAATGGGCAAACTGACCAGTTTCAACAACCGAATAAAGATCTCCGAGATCACATGGGCAAAGGAATTAACTACTTTGATATCAGCCATCCCCAAACACACCCCAAGCACGACAGCTACAGCAAATAGAATATTGGGCCGGAATAAAGCGGATAATTTCATAGACACCTCTGTTAAGAGTACATTTTTTCAACTTCCCCTGAAAAAGTCAATTGAAACATGACCAATAATGTTCCTCTTTCCTTGATTCTTAATACCTACTTCCGCATAATCCCTGCATGTTAATTAATTCTACAACTCATTCTAATTATATTATTGATAATACATTTCCTAATGAGATACTTTATCAAATATTTGAAGATCTCAAACTAACCGACGTGAATGCAGTCAGGTTCGTCAGCAAACATTGGCATGAAGCGATGTTGGCGACAGTTTTAAAAATTCAATCACACAAACTAAATAATTTAATTAGTAAATACAACTTAAAAGAAACCATTAGTGCAACAAGCTTTATAGAGATAAAATCATCATTACTACCATTCCGTGATACACTCGTTAACGTACTTGTAAAATTAAGCTATGAGGAATTAGACCATTTGGACAAAGACTCAAGGGCTAATGAACATCCTATATTTTTCCAAGATATATTTCGTTTAGCTGAAACCATAAAGCGAATTGAGGACGAAAATACTTCGAAAGATCTTTCTCACTATATGAGATTCTTAATAACTAAAAAACGCTTTGATATGAGCATCGCCTTTGCGAAATCCTTTAAAAACAATTCAGACAAACAAGCGGTTTTTGCAGATATATGCAATTTCTTAAACGGCGATGGTCAACATGAACGAGCGATCCATATCGAATTAAATGAAATGGATGACACCTCCACCCACAAGCACTTAGCGATCTACTACACAGTACAAAGTTTGACTGAAGCTGGAAAACTAGAACAGGCTAAAGCACATGTCGATTATTTGACGGAAGGTGCCGATAAAACAAAGTGTCTAAATAACATCAGTATTATGAAACTAATTAACGATGAAAAATTTGAAGAAGCAGCCAAACTTGCGAAGATTAATCAGCGAGAAGGCTACATTGCAACTATTTCTTTCCGGTTATTCAATATCGGAAGATGGGATGACTCAATTAGCATCCTTGATTACATGACTTCATCAAGTACTCGCCAGATCCATCTGGATTCTTTGCTAAAATTGATGAAAGAAAAAAACTATGCAGACGGAATCACTAAGATCGAAACTCTTTTAGAAAATGAAAAAGATCCAGAAATGGATGAAATGCTTTCGATGATTAAAAATCGTTATCCTAGAAATGCAAAATCCTAAAAAACATTTGTTATTTATGCTATAACGCTAGGATGACTGTAAATTCTGAGTTTAAAATCAAGCATCTGAGCACGTTTGATTTGAGAGACGTTGAAATCATGGACGTTTCAGCCAGCCGAAGTTATGGAAGACGATTCAAACTCCTGATCAATGGAGTTGAGTCTAAGCAATATGTCTTCAAAGACCTTTATAGAAAAATTGAAAAACTCGTAAAAAAAAATCCGGAAGATGAACTTCTCAATCTGATGGAGTTCAAGCCTTTTTTAGTCAGATTGAAGGAATTCGACACTCAAGCCGAACTTGTCTATAGTAAACGGGAATGGCTCTATCGATTTCGCACTTGGTTCCACCGCTTTTTCGACTTGTGCTCTCATTCAGACAACATTGACCGCTTAATTTACAAAGCAGAAAAAAGAATATCTAAGATCTTCTATCAAGATACTCTTGTCAACGACCCAGCCTTTCTTGATATAGAAAAAATACTTGAGGTCAAGAGTTCAATCGAATTAAACAACCTCCTCTATGCCCTGCAGATGGATGTTAATCTGCAAAATGCCTATGGGTTTTCTGCCTTGATCTTTGCCTCTGCCAATGGTTTAACAGTAGCAGCAAAGTTGCTTCTTGAACATGGAGACATCGATGTCAATCTGCAAAATCATGCAGGCACTTCAGCTATTATCACAGCCACGTTTCAAGGAAATAAAGAGATGGTAGAGATCCTGCTTCAGCATGACAATATCGATATTCACCTCAAAAACAACAATGGCGATTCTGCCCTCTCACTAGCTATAGATAAAGGGCATACTGAAATTGAAGCCCTACTCAAAGCCAGAATCTAGATAACGGCGTCAATAGCCATTGTTCTGACTGTATTAAAATTATTAAATTTGATATCATCTTGAACAAATTA
>CAZOAX010000213.1:0-4398 GCA_964577735.1 uncultured bacterium | reverse complement strand
AAAATATTCATGAATTAGATAGGTTTTACCAACACGTCTTCTTCCGTAAATTGCAAGGAATTCAGGTTTTTTGGAGTTGATCAGTCGGCTGAGGGTTTTTATTTCGTTAGCTCTGCCAAAAATATTGTTGTGCATAATTTTATTATATATGATTGGCTAAATATTTGCAAGATTCCGCCACTTTGATGCATCAAAGTGGCGGAATGTGGTGTAAAAATAGTAGATTCCGCCAATTTGACACATCAAAGTGGCGGAATATTTAGTAGAGGAAGCCCCAGGCGAGAGATAGAGCGTAGTACTTTTTCATGGAGGAGAAGTGGCCGCCACCGATTTGGGGTGGCATGAGGCCTGACTGATGATTTTCAAAGCCATGGGAGAGGGTGAGAAAGAAGTCGTTGTGGTTGTAGTTGTAATTGACGCCAAAGGTGATGAGGTCAAAGAAGATCTGCCGGGTATAGCTGCGGGATATGATGTACGGGGATTTGCGTTTCAGTTTGATTCGATGGGAAAGTCCGGAGCCGAGGGAGAGGCTGTCATTGACCTTGTAGCCAAGGCCAAGATTGATGAGAGTAGTGTCCTGCAGACCGGTTCCGGGGGATTTATTAGAGCCTCGCTTGTTCCGGTTCAAATGTCCATTCGGAAGGATGGAGTTATTGGAGTTAGGAAGGTTGCCCGAGTTTGTCCAAAGGACTTCAAGGCGTCCGGCTAATTGCTTGTTGAATTTATAGGTAAAGCCGCCGCCGATAGTTTCAGGGATGTAGTTGTTGGCGTGATGGGGTTCATAGCCTCTGTAGCGTCTGAATTGTCCGACATGGCTTTTTTTGATGAAGGCAAGGCCAAAATCCAGTTGTTTGGTGATGTTCCATCGGTAGCCAAGCGTTAGTCCTAAGCCCTCTGAATGGTCTGTTCCATTATTTGTGACATGTCCGGGAGAAACAGATCTGTTGGTATTGTCTGCATGCTGAAAGCCATTTCTGAGGTGAGAGAGATAAAGATAGTCCACCGAAAAACCGATCGAATGTTCCTCTCCAAGCTTCCATGAAAAGATCGCAGATAACGCTTGGGTACGGCTTTGTATTCGAAGAGGTGTATCTCCGATAAGCGGAATAGGCCTTTTGGTTCGTATTTTGACGTAACCGGGGAGGGTGTAGGCGGCCAGGCTAAAAGAGCATTCATAGCAGTTGATTGTGAATAGTTTATGGATCGCAGCATCGGCTGTTATGATGTAGTTTGCCTTATAGGTTTGATTGGTCCTACCCGGATTAAAGAGGGGGTTACCATCTTTGTTGTTGAGTGAAGATTTTTGATGGACGATGAATGTTCCGAGATCAAACCGATCCTTGATCCAAACGGCATTTGCTGGATTGACGACACCGGCAAACGCGTTATGCCCACCTGATATGGAATTGGGCCGCCCGCCGGCTACCATTCCATATAAGCTCACACTAAATAAACACATAGCAAAGGTAAGGCAACGTATCATGGATTAATTTATTTTTGCAGGTTAGTCAATATTTTAATTGACCAAGGGTTAAGTGTAGGAGCTAGTGTCATCTTTTAACGCTTGGAGACGTCTCGGTCCTTTTCATGGATGAGCTTTGATGGTTCAGACATAATGGGAGTTAATAGAAAATAGCGTTCGACACCTTTGTAACTGCCGGTTCCAAGAATATAGCCTGAATCGGTAATCACTTTTGCTGAATGCAGCTCTTTCCACCCTTTTTCTTTTTCTGAGATAAGATCTTTTAGACTCCTCATACCTTGTTTAAGGTCCCAAATATAAGCCTTTCTTGCATTTCCCTTACCTGACATACCAATGACCTGTCCGTTGTTGTTGATGGCAGATGGAAAATTTTTTTTGATCATTTCAGGGTTGGTAAGATCTATGAAACCAAACTTAGGGCATAAGATAAAAGGACGGGCGTAGGAGCGACGCTTAGCAATGAATCCTAAAAGCTGCCCCTTGTCGTTAATGGCTGTAAGGTGCACATTTTCTTCAGGTAAATCGGATTCTTGAAGTCCTGATGAAGGGTGCCAGATAAATATCTTGAGCTCGCGACGAGTGTTTAGACCGATCCCAGCAACAAAACCACTCTCACTGAAAACTTTCGGTTGGACATTCCAGCGATTAAACTTGTCTAGAGAACCTAAAGAGTGATAGGTATCCAGATCAAAGTACCAGGGGCCATTTGGGATTTCTTTGGAAGGTTTAAGGTCTTCGTTGCATCCGATCATTTGACCTTTTGTATTCACTTTGAAAAAGCTACAAGTGTATGTTTTTTCGGATCTATTGTCTAAGTTATAGCTAAAGATGCGTGAATCGTCGCTCTTCTCGAAAATTATCTCGTTAGAATCTGTAATGGTCACATTCTTAAAGCTCTTGCTTTCATAACCAGACAGTTCATAAAAATCTTCTTTAGGAGCGTTATAGATGAATATACCCGTGTTTGTAGTATAGGATTTATCCTTGCCGGGAATTAGAAAAGTGCCGACAGCAATGCCTTGGTTGTTCACACACTCGATCTTTAATGTGTCTTGCTCGTCTTTGTTCGGTACAGTTTTTGTTCCGAAACTTTCGTGGTAGATCGTTGGAGAGCAGCTAGAAAATGTAGACCAGATATAGCCGGTTTCATTCAAATTGTAACTGAATACGGTGTCAGAATCGGTACATTTTTGACCATTTGGCTCAAGTAGTCTGATCTCATATTCAATATCTGCATACAAGCTAACAGATAGGCAAAGAAATGCTAAGATTCTAATCATGATTGACCTATGGGATATGCGTAGGAGATGATGATCTTCCAGCTGCCATCTTTTTGCCGCTTGAAGACGTCAATGCCCTTTTCGCGGATGGTTTCGGTAGGTGTTTTGAGGGTCCAGACCAGTCTGACGACCGCAAGATCTTCCTGAATGAGGATCTGTTCGATGGTGGGAACGTCATAGGACATGTTGCTGATTGAGGCTTTTTTCAAGGTCTCGCACATTTCATCGTGATTCCGATCGGGGGAACCGGGATAACTTGCGATCAGTTCAGGCGCAAAAAGGGCGCAAGCAGCTTCGATATTTTTTTCATTAAAATCATGCGACCATTTTTGCAGGAGACGGACAATTTCTTGTCTTGAGTCTTCTGCAAAGACAGTTTGGATAGGAAAAATCAACAAAAATAAGTAGAAAATCATTGTAATGACAATCTACATATTTTTTTTGAATCTAGCAACTCTATACTTATCTTTTTGGAATAAGTAAGAAATGCTTCTCAACACCGTAGTAGTATCCTTTCCCAAGAATGTAGCCTGAGTTGTTGATCGCAGTGGCCGAGGAAAGGTCTTTCCAGCCCTCATTTTCAGTAATGAGATGGTTTAAATCCCTCATACCGTTATTAATTTCCCATATAAAGGCTCGTCCAGAGTCTCTATTTTCAGAAGTTCCGACAACTTGACCTCTATTATTAATAGCGTTGGCAGAACTGCTTCTATCTTGAGGAAGAGTGCCAAGGTCGACGAACCCGAGCTCAATTGAAAAGACAAAGGCGTGGTCCACGAAATGGCGGTTTTTACGAAGTTCGAAAGTTCCGAGGATCTGTCCATTATCGTTAATAGCCCCAAAACGTGGATCTTCAGCAGGTAGGCTGAATTCTTTTAAGCCGTTGATAGGACCCCAGATAAATCCCTTCCTCTCATTATGGGAATTAAGTCCAAAACCGGCAACAACACCATTCGGGCTCAAGACTTCCGGTACAACGTTCCAGCGATTGAACTTGTCTAGCGATCCTAGTAAATGGGTCGTTCCTTCATCGTAAAACCAACTGCTAAAAGGCTCATACGTGCCACCGATGATTTGACCTTTTGCGTTTAATTGATGATAATTTGCAGTTATTGTTTTGATGGATTGATCATATAGATCGTAAATATGCAGGGTTTCTTCGTTCTTATAGGTGATCTTGTTGGAATCAGAAATATGGAGATTCCAAGCAGTTTTTAGCTGAATATCTAACAAGACAAATTCATTGGTATAAGTGTCATAGGTGAAAAATTTGTCAGTACTGCTCTCCCACCAATTGCTCGCGGGGATGCTTATACTACCTACTGCAATTCCCTGATTATTGATGTCTATAATGGTGAGTTTCCCGTCTTTATCTGAATTCAACGGTACACGTTTTAACCCATAGTACTCATGGTAAATAACAGAGGTGTTTCCTTCAACAGCCCAGGCATATCCTGCTTCATTGAGTCCAGAGAAACCATACGTGCCTGAGTCATCAAGTTCATGATTTTCAGAAGCTAGTAAAATAATATCGTATTCTGATTCAGCATATAAACCAACAGTAAGGCATAGAAAAGTCAATAATTTAAGCATGTTTATTCCTTGTTTTAAGACATTATAACTAAAATTATAATT
>CAZOAX010000212.1:0-4399 GCA_964577735.1 uncultured bacterium | reverse complement strand
CTTTTATCTCTGAAACAATTGCATTATATTCATCTGAACCAAAGTCATGCTTTGAAAGCTCATCCAAATGAGATCTAATTCCATCAACTATGAAAGCTGAGGTACTTTGACGAGTTCCACTACCCAAAACACGACTCAATTTTGGATAAGGCTTTGCATCAGTGAACAGTGTCTCCATATGACAAGCACTTCCAAAATCTGAAATAACAGCCTCTCCACTAGCTTTATTAATGAGAATATTCCCAAGTTTCAGATCCCGATGAAAAATATTCATTTGATGCAGTGTTTCCATACCTGTCAAAATCTGCTGAATCACCTTATAACGCGACTCTGAAGACGGGCGATCATAAACAAAATCACGCCCATTGTAATCGAATCTTTTAATAATAAAACCTGCTTGTTTTTTATAAGCAGTAGAGGCAAATATCATACAATTAAGTCCGGTGACATCCGGAGCATTGTTATAAATATGCTCCATCATCAGGACTTCTTTCACTAAATCCGCTCGGGCCTCAAGACCTCGCTCAGTTCCTTTTTCAGCTCTTCGTTGCTTTTCTTTTTTACTGATTACTTCGTTCCGGCCTTTTAGCAATTTTCTTGAGATTTTCATCACAAGATCAATATCCGAGTCGATCATTTCAACAGAATATACTTTTCCAAAACCACCTTTAGCAAAGGAACTTAAAGAAATATCTACGACTCCTAAGCCCTCTAGCTCAAGTTCATTTGACTTACTTACAAAAAAGATATGTTCGTTTCCATTGATGCATTGCCCTCCTGCCCCCAAGCGATCGATTTTTTCCTTAAGATCGATAAAATCCGGGTGATTACCCTTCATGAAAAATAATTTTTGAATGGCTTGATCGATGTCGTATTTCAAGGGATCCGCTGTTGAGATCTCCTCTTCATACCAAGTTTCTTCGGCAGCATTAGTTAAAATATCTAATTGATTTGTTGAATTCATGCATAGTATTATAAACTAAATTAAATTTTATTACAATAATTAATTTAATTTTATTTATAAATCCAATTATATAACCTTTCTTTGCAATCATTAAGATTTTCACCTTGAAATCTCAAGCCCATCTTAACATTGTTCATCACCATTTCAACCGCTCTATCCGCTTCATCTTTTGCAAGATAGCTGAATACTTGACTGACCTTACAGCTCATTTCTTCAATCAATTGATGTTGTTCATCGGCCGTTGACTCCGGGTCGAAATCTAAGAATTGATTATTTTCAATGGATTGAAATGGTGGAAGCCACCCTGTAGAAAGGCCGTAATATAACAACCCCATAGAAAAACAATCACTACACTTCAGTAGCTGTTTAATCTTTGAAGCAATTTCAATATATTTATCAGTTCCAAATGGAAAAAGAGTAATCACTCTTAAATTAGACATAATTTCTTTCACTATAAGGGATGAAGTCGCGCCTTTAGTACCTCTCCCTAGGAGGTCCTCATATTTCGGATAGGGATCTGTACTGGTAAAAAAAGAATTAAAGTGACAGGCATTCCCAAAATCTGCAATAACCGCGATTCCGTTTTTAGTGTTGATTAAGATATTTTCCAACTTTAGATCGCGATGGCATATGTTCATTTCATGCAATGTGCGCAACCCATCAAAAAGCTGTTTCATAAAAGAGTAACGGGATGCAATAGAAGGGTTATCGTCCAAAAGATCAACCCCATTACAGTCAAACTCTCTGACAATGACACCGAGTTGATTTTTATAAGGCGTAACAGCAAACACCTCACAGCATAGCCCGGTCTTATTCGGAGCATTGTTCATGATAAATTGCATCATGCGAACTTCTTTCGTCAGCTCCATTTTTGCTTCCATGCCGAGCAAGGTTCCATTATCTTCTCTTCGTTGTCTCTCTTTAGTAGTGATCACCTCATCTTTACGATTTTTAATTTTATTTCTTGAAAGCTTGAATACAAGCTTAACATCCGCACCGATCGCCTGAACATGGTAGACTTTTCCAAAACCGCCTTTAGCAAAAGACTTTTTAGAAAGATCGACCAGTCCGAAACACGAGGTTTCCACTTTGGATGATTTATAAACAAAAAAGATCCGATCGTCGAAAGTCATACAATAGCTCCCTGCATCCAAAAGATCTATTCTATTCTTTAAATCATCCACATCGGGACAATTCCCTGTAGGAGCAAAAAGATTCTTAATATTACTTGGAGAATTGACCGACATCATTTTAACTCTAAATTTTTTATAAATGGCTTAAATTCTACCACAAATAAGTATTTTTATTTTATTCCAATCGATCTAATTTAAAGTTTATGCCACCCTATCCGCGTGCCGTATACAGAATCCAACTGAATTCAACCTTCCGGTTTGAAGAGGCCGCTGCCATCATCCAGTATTTATCTGAGCTTGGGATCAGCCATCTTTATACCTCCCCTTTTCTACAAGCAGTTCCAAAAAGCACGCATGGTTATGACATTATCGATCCCGGGAAAATCAATAAGGAAATTGGTACTGACAGCATTTTTCATGATTTTTGCCAGACATTACATGCAAGCAATCTTGGCCTTCTAGTTGATATTGTCCCAAATCACATGGCAATTGAAGGTAATGCATGGTGGCAGGACGTATTGAAAAAAGGACGAAATAGCCACTATGCATCTTATTTTGATATCAATTGGGATCATCACGGGGCGCCTAAACCAAATGATCTTGGATATCGTCGTTTTTTTGATATTACAGGCCTTGCCGGAGTACGCATTGAAGAGGAAGAGGTGTTTAATACTCTTCTGAAACTTCCTTTAGAGTGGTATCAAAAAGGACTAGCACAAGGATTTAGAGTCGATCATCCGGATGGACTACGAAACCCCAAAGAATTTTTTGAAAGATTAAGAAACGCGTGTCCTGAAGCCTGGATCATTGCAGAAAAGATACTAGAGCCTGGAGAAAAACTCCCACGGGATTGGCCTATCGATGGCACTACCGGATATGAGTTTCTGCATCTTTTAAACCATCTATTCTTATATCCTGAAGGCAAAACCCCCTTAACAAAAGCCTACGAATCATTTACAGGCAGTCAAAAAGATTTTTCAGAGATCGTTTATCAGTCCAAACTGGACGTGATCCAAACGCTATTTCAAAGTGAAATACACTGGCTGACTGAAATTTTACAAAAACATCAATATCCTTTTACAGAAAAACAGCTCGTGGAATGCCTCTCGGTGGCAGCTGCATGCTTCCCTGTTTATCGAGCATTTGATGATGTGACGACCTTGAATGCGATTGAGGCTGCTAAAGAAAGAAAACCTGAATTGAGCGCTTGCTTTGATTTTTTAAAAACCATCCTCACATCTGAAGAAGATCTTGCTATCCGTTTTCAGCAATTCACAGGACCTGTTATGGCAAAAGGATTTGAGGATACGGCCTTATACCGCTATAACAGACTGGTCTCTCTCAACGAAGTGGGAGGCGACCCGGCGCAATTCGGATTATCCCTTAAAGCCTTTCATGAGGACTGCATTAAACGACGAGCAGAGTACCCTCTTTCTTTGTTAGCTTCATCGACTCACGACACCAAGCATAGCGAAGATTTCCGTGCGAGACTTAACCTGCTTGCCGAAATCCCGGAGAAGTTTGCTGAAACGCTGCACTTTTTAGCAAAACTAAACGCGCGATACAATCCCCCGGACAGAAATACAGAGTATCTTTTTTATCAAATTCTCATTGGCGCATGGCCAATCGAACCTCCAAGAGTTCTAAAATACCTTGAAAAAGCCTCTCGGGAAGCAAAAATCTATACTTCCTGGAGAGCGATCGATAAAGACTACGAAAAGGCAGTAGCCAAATTTGCCACTGACGTCATGAATGATAAAGTTTTCATTTCAGAATTGGAAAAATTTGTAGAAAAAATAAAACTGCCGGGTTTTATAACGGGTTTAAGCGCTACGCTCATCAAGCTCACTGCTCCTGGCATACCTGATATATATCAAGGAAGTGAATTGTGGAATTTTTCACTTGTAGATCCCGATAACCGCAGGCCAGTCGATTTTGAAAAAATAAAAGAGCTTTTTAAAGAAAAATGCCCTTTAGACAAAATGGAAGAGGGCTTGCCCAAACTATTTATGATCCAAAAAGTGCTTTCATTTAGAAAGGCAAATCCTGAAATGTTTACCATAGGCTCCTATCATCCCCTTTATGCGACCGGAAGTAAAAAAGACCACATCGTCGCCTTCATGCGAGATAATTCTGCTATTACAATAGTGCCAAGGTTTCTACTCAAGCTTGAAAATTGGGGAGAGACCCACATCATGCTGCCTAAAGGTGATTGGACTAATCTTTTAACTGGGGAAAAACTGAAAGGCAGCATTACAGTTAAAGACTTATTTGCAAAATTCCCAGTAGCTTTTCTAACCTG